>DAONFA010000029.1 GCA_035403355.1 Candidatus Cloacimonas sp.
GAGGGCTTTGAAAATGGAAATACTCATAACACAGCTATTTCTGGCTGGACTCAAGTAAGCGTAAGCGGTTCTAATGCATGGACTGCCAATAATTCCTTAACTGATTATAATCGTTCTCCCCTCACCGGCTCTTGGAATGCTTTCTTGCGTTGGAGTAATAGCCGATGGATGTTCAAACCCATTCAATTGCAAGCCGGGATTGCTTATAGAGCTATAGTTTACGCCAGGCAGGATGGTTCAAATTCCACCGATGCAAGTATTAAAATATGCTATGGTGCTTCAGCTACTGTGGCTGGAATGACTAACGAAATTATGCCTTCCACAGGTATAATAAATGGTGGTTATCAGAGGTTGGAAGGCACTTTTGTTCCTGCTACTAACGGATTATTTTATCTTGGTATTTTAGGAACTATCAATTCTATTCCCTGGTATATCTCCATTGATGACATTACTATTGAAGAGATTCCCCAAATTCCTATCTGTTCTGTTAACCCCGAGTCCTATAATTTTGGAGAACTAATTATGGGCTTAACCTCCTCTCAACAATTTACTATTACTAATACCGGCGGAGCTACTTTATATATAAATAACCTATATACTACGAATAATTCTTATTCTATCAGTCAACAACCTGGTGATTTGGAACTCTCTGTAAATGAATCAACTACTTTCACTGTTCTCTTTAACCCTCTGGAGGGTGGAACTCAAACAGGAACAGTGGTTATATGTTATAATGGAGATGAAAAAACAATTGAACTTACCGGAAGCTGTATTGATACAACGATTAATACTTTTCCTTACACTCAAAGCTTTGAAAGTGGAGGTGGAAACTGGATAGTTACTGCAGGTGCAGGAGCAACTTATTATTGGGAATTAGTTCAATATGATGCTGCTCATGGAGCTGTTTCTGCTTATGACGGTTCTTACTTTACGCGTTTAAATGTTTATAATGCTGATGATGATTATAATCCTTATTGTCTTATTTCTCCTCCCTTGAACTTAAGCACTGGTAATAAAAGATTAAGTTATTGGGCTTGGATTGGAGCAAATGGTTATCCTGCTCCAATGGATGTGCAAATATCAACAGATAATCAAGCAACCTGGACTACAATCTATAGCCACGACCTTTCCGTTACCAACACTTGGTTCAATAATATCATTTCCCTCGCTGACTATTCTTCTTCCCATATTTATATTAGATATAGAGCGCTAAGCAATTATGGATATTTATCTTGTAATTTGGGATTGGATAAAATAACAATTGAAGATATTCCGGAAATTCCTATTTTGAGCTATACCCCTACGGAAATTAATTTTCCATACACCAATGTTAAAAGTGTTACCAATTATACCAATGTAACGATTACTAATTTAGGAGGAGGAGTATTAAGCTTGAATGAATCAAGTTTTACCCTGCAGGGTAATAATCCCGATGATTTTGAAATAAACTACTTAAACCTTCCTGCGAGTTTGGGAACAGGACAAAGTGTAAATATTCCTGTTCGGTTTAAGCCACTATCTGAAGGTAATAAAACAGCTATTTTGAGAATTAGTGACGGACTTCGTTCCGGCTATGATGTATCTCTAACTGGTTATGCAGCAGGCCAATATGTGCTTTGTGAAAATTTTGAAGGAGCTTTTCCTACTCAGGATTGGACCTCACCTGCTACATCCTGGATAAAAAAAACCGACTTCTCCCATACGGGAACTGGTTCTGTCTCAGCTGGTTACGCTTCAGGCGAATGGTGGTTGGTAACCCCTAAATTAAGGCCGACTAACGGAGCAAATACTTTAACTTTTTGGTATAGGGACTATTCTTCAGAATCCAACTGGGATTATAATGATGAATATACTTATGTAATGATTTCCGAAAGCACTGATTTTTCAGCTGCCACAACTATCTGGACTGGAAATTATCAGACCTTTACAACTTCCTGGCAACAGGCGTCTATATCCATAAGTGCATATAACGGTAAAGATATTTATATTGCCTTCAAGCATATTGCCACAAATGGTAACTATCGGATGATAGATGATATTACAGGTGTGCATATAGCTCCTCCGTCATCTGTTCCCAATCCGGCAATTATTGTAAGTCCTGCTGATGAAGCTGTAAATGTTTCTTTATCTCAAACCTTGAATTGGACAAGTGGAGGTGGTTCACCCAGAGGTTATTATTTATCCTTTGGAAGTGTTATTCCTCCATTTATATATTTAAATAATGTGGATATGGGAACTGTTACCAGCTATGCTCCAAATCTTGATATAAACAAAAAATACTGGTGGAAGGTAGTTCCATATAATGAAACAGGAAATGCGGAAAATTGTGCAACCTGGACTTTTACTACAATAGGAGATCCTACTATTAGACATTATCCCTATACACAAAATTTTGAAGAGGAAACATTTCCTCCCCTCGGATGGACTACTATAGTTCATAGTGGAAATGAAATTATCCAGGATGCTACTAAAAACCATTCCAATCCTGGACAGTATTCCGTTCGGTTCAGTTCGTATAGTCAATCTGATGACTATAATCAATATCTGTTTACAGCACCGGTCTTTGTTATGGCTCCGTATTTCAAACTTACCTTCTGGCACAGAAAAGAAAATACCAGTGAGGAAACTCTGGAATGGGGAATATCCACTAATACTAACCCTGCAAATTTCACTTGGAATCCTGTTACTTTAAGTAGTAGTGAGTGGCAAAGAACGGAAATAAATTTAAGAAGTTATATCGGAAGAACAGTTTACATCGGTTTCCATTATTATGGAAATTACAAATACTATGTTTACCTTGATGATATAAAAATAAATGCTGTTATTCCTGCTAATGTCCCTACTCCTATAGAGGATATTGTTATCAATCCTACCATAGATTTAGACCTTGATGAAAGTGTAGATGAAACAAATTCAATTGTGCAATCTTTACCCAATTACGCTGCACTTAATAATCCTGTAGTGCTGGGTTTAATAGGAACTGAAACAGCCAGTATAACATTTGAAGTAGGTTCCGGAACCTGGTATGGCATTTGTTATTATGGTGGTGAGTGGCATCATTCAATTCCTTATCCTTGCACTGTTGAAGAAGGCGCAACAGGAATTATAACTTTTGAAAATGTGGATTTTGGAGCAAAGGGTGAAATAATCACTGTTTTGGATGAAGGTCAAAATCCTACTCTACCTGTAGAACTATCCGCTTTTACTCTAAACCTTAATCCTCAAAGAGGAATAAATATAATGTGGGTTACCCAATCAGAAACTGAAGTGAATGGATATTACATATATAGGGCAAATGCAGATACACTCGGTCAGGCAATTGTAATTAGCCCCCTTATCAGAGCAACAAATACTTCCCAACAGCAAGTGTATATATATACTGATAAAGAAATATATCAGTCCGGAACATATTATTACTGGCTGGAAACACAAGATTTTGATGGTGTTTCCGGTTTTTACGGTTCTCTTAGTATTAATTATGATAATGGCAATAATGGCACACCGGAAATACCTTTGGTTACAGGAATTCGCTCTATTTATCCCAATCCTTTCAATCCTTCCACCACAATCAATTACGAACTTAGCAAAACAGCAGAAGTGAAAATTGAAATATACAATATCAGGGGACAATTGGTTCGTTCTTATGCCTTCGGTAAAAAAGAAAGAGGTAGATATAAATTACTCTGGGAAGGTGATGATGCTAACAGACAACCCTGCGGAACAGGTATGTATTTTATTAGAATGCAAGCAGATAAAGAAAACAGCATAAGAAAGGTTACTCTTTTGAAATGAGGGTAGGATTTCAGGAAAAGGATTTTTGAAACGAGGATTTTAGGACAAGGATTTTTGAAACAAGGATTTCAGGATTAAAGGATTTAGAGGATAAATTTAGTAAGGAGCTGAAAGCGGAGGGCAGAGAGAAAAAAAATAGGTAAGGGATGAACAGGATTAAATGGATTGAATAGGTAAGGGATGAACAGGATAGAATGGATTGAATAGGTAAGGGATGAATAGGTTTAAATGGATTGAATAGGTAAGAGATGAACAGGATAGAATGGATTGAATAGGTATGGGATGAACAGGATTATAGGGATTTTAGGGATTTATAAACTTTAATATGGGTGTATAAATGATATTAACATCCAAGTTTTCCTTTTAATCCTGTCTTCTTTTTTTTTCACTATTCACTGTTAACTTTTCACCGTTCACTGTTCACCATTAACTTTTCACTGTTCACCATTCATTCTGTGGTGTCCTAAATAAGTTGACACAAAATACTATAAAGGAGATATGGAAATGTGGACAAAAAATGAAACCAAAAGGAAGCGTACAAACTATAGTGTGGCTTTCAAAATGCAAGTGGTGGAAGAGGTCGAAAACGGTCTGATAAGTGCGGAAGGAGCCCGTAGGTTATATTGGATCCCCGGAAAAGATTCTATCCCATCTTGGATAGAGAAATATGGTATAAACAACAAAATAAATAAGGTGGTATACGTTATGACACAAGCAGAAGAACGCGAATTAGTAGTGCTCCGTAAGGAGAACAAATGCTTGAAGAGAGCACTTGATGACAGCCATGTACCAAGTGTTGGCATGGGAATCATTAGTTGAAATAGCAGAAAAAGAGCTTCATGTTAGCTTAAAAAAAAAGTTTGGTTTTCAGCTTGCCGAGAAGCTCAAAGAAAAGCTGACACAATCGGATTAAATACAAGCATGGAAGCAATTTGTATGACCTTTGGATACACTCGCCAGGCATATTACAAGCACAGTCATTTAGAGGAATTTCGGACTGAGCGTAATCAGATGGTGCTTGAAGAAGTTCGGGATATCCGTCATACACAGCCAAAGGTTGGAGTCCGAAAGTTGCATATAATGCTGAATAACAGTGGGAAACCAGAGTTGAAGATAGGGCGGGATCAGTTATTCGAACTGCTTGCCGAGAATGATATGCTGGTTAAGCAAAAGCGCAAGTTTATCCGCACTTCATGTTCAGATAAACAGTTCTCCGTATTTCCTAATCTGTTGGATAAGAAAACGATAGACAAGAAGAATCAGGCATGGGTGGTGGATATTACCTATCTTAATACCTGTTATGGCTTTGCCTATCTATACCTGATAACTGATAGGTATTCGCGAAAGATTATCAGCTTTGTTGTTGCCAACAGCTTGCATGCAAAACATGCGTGTAAAGCTCTTCAAAAGGCAATTAGTACTGTAGATGATCCTGCTGGGATTATTCACCATTCTGATCATGGAAGCCAGTATTGCAGTGAGGAATATCAAAAAATATTGAATAGCAACAATATCCTATGTAGCATGACCGGCATAGCTCATTGTTACGATAACGCTGTGGCAGAACGTATTAATGGCATCTTAAAACAGGAATTCGGCTTAGGAATGACTTTGCAATCTGTGAAGGTAGCTCAGGAATTAGCTTCAGATGCTATCTACATCTATAATAATAACCGATTGCATAGGGCTCTGATGTATAAGACGCCGTGCGAGGTACACGATGCACTCTAAGTTAAGCAAAAACGACGAGCACCCTTCACACGTGCACGTCGTCGTTTTTGCGTCCTTAACATGTCAACTATTTCAGGACTTGACATTCTACATTCTCAATTTAATCTCTTTTTTTTCTCTTTCTCTCTTTTTCTCTTTGTTAAAAAAAAAATACTTCGTTCTCACCCTCTATTTCCGTCTCGCCATTTCGCTATCTCGCCATCTCACTTTCTCACTTTTATCTGTGTTATCCGTGAAATCTGTGAGAGACAATAAAAACAGCCCGGGTAGTAACTCTCGGGCTGTTTATATTTTAGCTTGGACTTACACGATAAACTTATTCAGTTTATCCATAATTTTGTCTTTTTGCACCAGTCCTATCAATTGGTCGCTAACAACGCCGTTCACAAAGATCAGCAGGGTCGGAATAGACATCACGGAATATTTAGCGGCTATATCCTGTGCCTCATCAACATTCACTTTCACTACTTTCACTTTGCCTTCGGTTTCGCTGGCTATTTTCTCTATTGTAGGGCTAAGCGCTCTGCAGGGACCGCACCAGGGAGCCCAGAAATCAACTAAAACAGGTTGAGTGGACTTTAAAACTTCGGTCTCAAAAGTGGCAGATTGAACTTCCACGATAGCCATTTTGTTTACTCTACGATAGCCAGGAGATCGCTTTTGGCAAGAATAAGAAGCTTTTCTCCCTCAAGTTCAATTTCGGTTCCGGCATATTTGCCAAAGAGGACTTTATCGCCCACTTTCACTATTTTTTGCAAATCCTCATCGTTGCCAACAGCAATTACTTCAGCAATTTGAGGTTTTTCTTTGGCTGTATCGGGAATAATGATTCCGCCAACGGTCTTTTCATTTTCCAGGGTGCTAAGTTTCACCGCTAAATGGTCTTCTACGGGTCTGATGTTCATTGTAACCTCCATAATGTATTTATTATTCAATAATAATATAAGCGACAGGGCTTACTTAGCAAACACAAAATTGGACTGCTAATTTTCTGTCAAGGAAAATAATGCGAAAACTCAGATTTTGGTTTACAAAGGGGGAAAGAGAGATTTAATGGAGAATGAATTAAGCGAGATGGCGAGATGGCGAGATAGTTATTTTTAGCCACCGAAAACACCGAATACACCGAAAGATTTTTTACAAAGAGAGAAAGAGAGAAAGAGAATAATTGAGAATAGAGAATAAATGAAGTGAGATAGTGAGATGGCGAGATAGTTATTTTTAGCCACCGAAAACACCGAATACACGGAAAGATTTTTCACAAAGAGGAAAAGAGAGAAAGAGAAAAAGAGATTTAATTGAGAATTGAGAATAGACGATGAATAAAAAATTAAGAATGTAAGTCAGGAGTCATTTGTGCCTTGAGAACTTTCACTGTGAAATAACTTTTAGGGCACATATGACTCATGACGACTATAATGAAGAATGAAAAATAGAGCTGATGAAACTCGGTATAGATTAAGTTTTTTTACAATTTAATAATCCCTAAAATCCCTAAAATCCCTAAAATCCCTAAAATCCTGTTCATCCCAGACCTATTAAATCCTCTAAATCCTTTAATCCTTAAATCCTCGTTTCTAAGATCCTATCTGCGTAATCTATGTGAAACAAGTCGTCAGACCTATTATTTTTTTCTCTCTGCCCTCAGCTTTCAGTCCTTCGCCTTCACTTTTCCTGTTCCGGTCATGAAGTTTTGCTTGTTTATCTTGCTTTTTTCCAGAATTATATTCCCTGTTCCAGTTTCTATCTCAGCATCTTCTATCACGCTGTTTTTTATACTAACAGAGCCGGTACCTGTATCTATGGAACAGTTATTGATACTGGTACTAAATACAGTAACGGAACCGGTTCCACTATCTATCTCAAGCTTATCAAATTGGCTGTTAGATACTTCAGTTTTACCTGTCCCTGTATCTATTGAGATAGATTGATTTCCCTTTAATGAGTTTAGTTTTGTTTCCCCTGTTCCTGATTCTATGGTCAAGTTCAGTCCTTCGGGAATGTTTCCGTTAATACTTGTTAAAGAAACTGGCTTATGGGATTTACTTTCCCAGGATATTTTTCCCTTATTCAAAAGAATAGTAGCATCTCCTGGCTCATATTCCCAATATTCTATTTTTAAGTCAGCTTGTGGTTTAGAGTATCCAATCAGGTCAACTGACAAAGTTCCGCCTTTGATATCCAGAGAGTTATCTTCATAACCTTGGGAAATGGATACTGAATTTTCGTATTTTAGTAAAACTCCATTAACTCTTATGCCTTTCTCGCAGTTGTCTCCACATTTACTACAAATACAAGCTGTAAGCGGTAGTAGCAATACCAGGGAAAGTATTGCTCTGTGAATAAATACTACTTTTTTCATCGTTTCTCCTTAAATTATAGCTTTTTATAGTATATTAAGGTCATTTCATCAGCTATTTCCATTATTATCAACGCAGCGGTTTTTTCCAGATTATTCTATCTCTATAGGTAAAACCAGCTCCTTGAAGAATTTTGGTAAAATCCGCCGTTATAGGATACTTAACTCCGTTTACTAACATATCGTCTATGTTTAAGATTAATATTCTACCTTTATCCAATACTCTATACATCTCTTTGGAAATGGTAGTCATCACTTCCAAATACTTATCATAATTAGAATAGAAACCTTCATAATCAAAAGGTGCATTAAAATAGGGAGGAGAGGTAACTATCAGCTGAATGGAGCTATCTGCCAGTTCAGGCATTAGTTCGCTGGTTCCAATTATCAGTTTATGTGTTGTTTTCATTATAATCCTTTACTGAGACGATGATATTTAAAGCAGCTTAAATGTCAAGTGGCTTGAGTTCTCAGAATATTTTCTGCTAAGTTTAGTTTCCGTTTATCCTGGATAATAAATTTAATGCACACTGTAAGCACTTCAGCTATCTGGTGGGGCAGTGACAAATTTCATTTTCTTTGAGCCCTGGTAATTCATCCTTGAAATCCATTTTGCAGGAACCGAAATTTGCAGTGTAAATAGCATCCACCATTTGCTATTTTCAGATTTTCCTTGACGATAAAACGCTTATTAAAACGGTGAAAACAAATATCTAACTATAACATGATAAAGGAGATTCAATAATGAAACGCAAAGTTATCATTATGGGCGCAGCAGGAAGGGACTTTCATAATTTCAATGTTTTCTTCCGCGATAATAAGGATTATGAAGTTGTTGCCTTTACAGCCACTCAAATTCCCGGTATTGATGACAAAAAGTATCCGGCTGCTTTAGCAGGAAAGCTTTATCCGGAGGGAATCAAGATTTATCCGGAAAGCGAAATTCAAAACCTGATTAAAAAGCACAATGTTGATTTGGTTGTTCTGGCATATAGTGACCTTCCTTTTGAAAGAGTAATGCACAAGGCATCCTTAGTTAATGCCTGTGGTGCCGATTTTATGTTGATGGGAAAAAACAACACCACTATTAAGACCAGCAAACCTTTAGTTACAATATGTGCAGTCCGAACCGGTTGTGGAAAATCCCAAACCACCAGAGCGGTTGTGAAAGCTCTTAAGGCAAAAGGTCTGAAAGTTGTATCCATTCGTCATCCTATGCCTTATGGCGACCTGGTTCAGCAAAAAGTTCAGCGTTTTGCAGAATTGGAAGACCTGAAAAAGCATAATTGCACTATTGAAGAAATGGAAGAATACGAACCGCATATTATGATGAATAGTGTTATTTATGCCGGTGTGGATTATGGAGCAATTTTACAGGAAGCAGAAAAGGAAGCCGATGTCATTGTTTGGGATGGTGGCAATAACGATATTCCGTTTTACACTTCCGATAAGGAAATTAAGATTGTTGTAGTTGATCCTCATCGTCCGGGGGACGAAATTTCCTATTATCCAGGCGAAACAAATGTCCTTTTAGCTGATGTAATCGTTATTAATAAAATTGATAGTGCCGATCTTGATGATATTAATGAAGTTCGGGATAATGTTCGTTTCATCAATCCTAAAGCTCAAATAATTGAAGCTGCATCACCTCTTTTTGTAGATCATCCGGAAATGATTTTAGGTAAAAAGGTTTTAGTGGTGGAAGATGGACCTACTTTAACCCATGGTGAAATGACTTATGGAGCTGGAGTTATAGCTGCCGAAAAATATGGTTGTGCCGATCTTGTTGATCCTCGTCCCTGGGCTGTTGGAGAAATAAAACAGACCTACGAAAAATATCCTGATATCGGTATTTTATTGCCTGCTATGGGTTATAGCGCCAAACAAATTAAGGATTTGGAAAAGACCATCAATAACGCTGAATGCGATTCTGTGATTATTGCTACTCCGATAGACCTGCGACGTTTAATTAAAATCAATAAACCCGCTTGTCAAGTAAGCTATGAATTACAGGAAATCGGAACTCCTACTATAGTGGATGTCTTGAAGGATTTCGGCAAAAAATCCGCTAAAAAATAACAATTTCTCTGAAGGAGGTGCTTTGTCACCTCCTTTCCCTTTTTTTACTTATAGCAGCAAAGTTAATTCTCTTAGCAACAACAACGGGAATTAACTTTTCGGCTTAAAAATAACTACTATGGATAGAGGAAAATGAAAATGAATAAAACAGCAGTTTTAGCGCTTGGCGGAAATGCCATTATTAAAGCAGGGGAACAAGGAACTATAGCACAACAGTTTGCCAATACTCGCGAATCTCTTGGCGGCGTTGTAGAATTAATAAAACGCGGCTACCACTTAAGCATAACGCATGGCAACGGACCCCAAGTAGGGAATTTGCTTCGGCAACAGGAAATAGGTGAAAAGGAAGGTATTTCACCTCTGCCTTTAGGGGTATTAAATGCTGCTACAGAAGGCACAATGGGCTATATGATTGAACAAAGTTTACAGAATAAACTGCATAAAAGCAATATCAATAAACAGGTTATCACTATCATTTCCCAGGTTGTAGTAGATAAAAATGACCCCAGTATGTTGAATCCTACAAAATTCGTTGGCAGCACCTATTATACTGCTGAGCAGGCAGAAGACATAAAAAATAAATTGGGTTGGACGCTTAAAGAGGACTCCGGAAAAGGTTTTCGTCGCGTTGTTCCTTCGCCCTATCCCATTGAGATAATTCCTGCCGCTACAATTAAAGAACTTGTAGATAAGGGTGAAATAGTTATTGCCGTAGGCGGAGGCGGAATTCCAATTTATAAAGAAGATGATGGCTCTTACGAAGGTGTGGATGCAGTTATTGATAAGGATTTTGCTTCCTCACTTTTAGCATTGGAAATTAAAGCCGATCTCTTCGTGATTTTAACCGGTGTAGAAAAGGTTTCACTTAATTACGGCAAAGAAAATCAACGGAACTTGGATAAATTGACTGTGGAAGAAGCAAAACGCTATTATGCAGAAAAACAATTTCCTGCCGGCAGTATGGGTCCTAAAATCAAGGCAGCTATTGATTTTCTGGAACGCGGGGGCTCGGAAGTGTTAATTACTTCCATTGATAAAATTGTAGATGCCTTTGAAGGGAAAACCGGCACCCGAATTGTATAGCTGACGGTTATCCAACTTCTGCTATTGCTAATAGCAATCTCGGGTATAATGCAGTAGGCACATTCATCCTTTAGCAACGAAACCGATGTTGCTAAAGGAATTTATCCCTACTGTTTATAATGAGTGGGATATCTTCTCTTAATTACATCTATTTTCCCCTTATACAAAAGCAGGAATCCGGGTTAATTTCAAAACACTATAGATATCTTTATAGTGGATAGGGCATAATTGAGTAGCCAAAAGGCAAGTTATTTTATCGTGTTTCGGGTTTATAGAAAAGGAAATAATTGCCTGCTAACGATACTCAAGTTCTTTTCCTGTAACTTCTGAACCCGCTTCCAGTTTTCTTTTAAGGTAGTCATATCATTCTCATATAATTCTCGTATCATTCTCGTATCGTTCCCGTATCAAATACGGGAATGATATTGCAATTTCATAAGCAGTATATGGTTACAAAGATAGGATAAATTTGCAGCATACGCATTTACAGCTTGAAGAGAAAAAAAGTTAATCTACTAAATCACTTTAGCATTAAGGAAATCAGGAATTGGCTCTAATATTGCAACATTATAGCTAAGAAGACGAAAATATAGAGGTTATAAATGAAACAATCTAAATGTTTAACATTGCTATTAGTAGCCATTTTTCTGTTGCCATTAGCAATATTTGCCAATAACGGCAGTGATAAAAATGCCTTTAGCATAATAAATTCCAGTAGTTCAGAGATAAAAATTCAATTCTCTTTACCTAAATGGCAGATTAATCAAATTGATGATAAGGGTGAAATTAGAAAACAAATAAAAGTTCAAGATACTCCCTATTTATTTATAGATGAAGAAGAAACACTCCCTGTTTTTTCTACAATGATTGCTATTCCCAATAGGGGAGGGGTGAATCTTCTTGTTTCCAATAGTTCAAAATCCACAATTAACGAATTTACCGCTGATTTTAATGATGCTTTGATGCGAGAAAGTCAACAGGGTAGATATTCTGATGTTCTTTATCCTGCCAATAATGTTGTAATTTCAGAGCCACAGATATTGCGTGATTTCAGAGTAATAACTTTAAACATTTATCCCTTTCAATATAACCGGAATAACCGGACCCTATTTATTAGTGAAAATCTGGATATAACCCTGAATTTTGATAATCGGACAGCTGGCAACGAACTGAGTTCGGATATTGATGTTTCTTGCAGTTTTGATAGTATTTACAAGGGGCTTATCTTAAATTATGATTCCGTAAGGCAAACCCGGAATGTTAGTTACAGGAATCCTGTGATGCTGGTTATTTATGGTAATAATGCAGATGCGATCTATCAGGCAAAGATAAATGAATATGTTACCTGGAAAAAGCAAAAGGGCTTTATTGTAAACGCTGTTAGCACCAGTGTTACCGGAACATCCAATACAAGTGTAAAAAGTTATATTCAAAATGCTTATAACAATGCATCCACTCGTCCCGATTATATTACTTTAATTGGAGATACAGATGGAAATATTGCAGTGCCAAGTAATAGCTCTTATGTGGATTATCAATATACCTGGCTGGCGGGAAATGATAACTTGGGTGATGTGATGATTGGCAGGATTTCCGTTAATTCTACTTCTGATCTGGATGTAATTTTGGCAAAAATCATTTCTCTGGAAAAGAATATCAGCCAGCATCCTATTGATTGGTTGAATAGAATGGTGTTAGTAGGAGATTCCAGCTCCTCAGGTATCTCAACGATTTATACAAATAGATACATTCGTGATATTTCGGAAGAAATTAATCCTGCATATACTTATACTGAGGTCTATGGTTCCAGCCCCAGTAATACAACAACCAATAGTGCCATTAATCAAGGTGTTGCCTTTTATAACTTCCGGGGTTACATTGGAATGAATAGTTGGCCTGCCTCAATGTCTTCCTTATATAATTCCTACAAACTCTTTCATTCAGTATTTATTACCTGTAACACCGGAACTTTCTATGGTTCCTCTCAAACCTCTACTACAGAACAAGTTATTCGTTATGGAACCGCTGCATCTTTAGGAGGTGCCATAACTTCTATTGGAATGGCTACTTCATCCACGCATACACCAATGAACAATTGTTTGGATGTAGGCATCTTTCACGGAATTTATAATTTGGGAATGAGGGATATGTCTTCTGCAATGCTTTATGCAAAGTTATACCTGAATTCTATTTACGGTATAAGCCATCCTACTCAGGCACTGGATTTTGCTGGTTTTTGTAATCTGATGGGTGATCCTACAGCTATGGTTTATGTAGGAACTCCCGGTAGTTTTACCGTTACGGCTCCGGCAACTATTCCTGCCGGCTCAACCAATGTCAGAATTGGAACAACAAACAATAACGGAGAAAGCGTTGAAGGTGCTTATGTAACTTTAACTACAACTTCCGGTTTACAGTTAACCGGAATTACGGATGCTACCGGTTTTGCTACTATAAATCTGCCTTCCAATTTAAGTGAGAACCTGGTTTTAACAGTTGCCAAGGATGATTATATGGCATTTACTGGAACAATAACTGTAAATACAAATGGAGGAATTGTATATGACAGTTATGTTCTGGATGATGATACAGCTACTGGAAATGGCGATGGAACACTTAATGCCGGAGAAGAAGTAAACCTCTATGTAACTGTGAAAAATACTTGTTCATCTACTTTGTTTGTTAATGGTAGGGTAACTACTACAGATTCTTATGTTAATTTGATACAATATGATCGCTTGGAATTTGGGGATATTACTGCCGGTAATTATGGCGAAAACATTACTCCCATTGTGTTTTCCGTTTCTCCTGCCTGCCCTGATCAACATACTGCTATTTTAATTCTTACGGCTGAAGCATCTGGCAATAACTGGACTATAAACATCCCTGTAATCATTCGTAATGGTAACTTGGCAATGCAAAGCTATACTTTTGTCGGTATAACCGGTAATATTATCACTCCGGGAGTTTCCTGTCCTTTTACTTTTTCGCTGAAAAACACAGGTATTTCTACTCTCCAAAATGTTTACGGCAATTTACAGTCGCTCAGTAATTATATCGTGGTTCAGGATGCTGAGGGTTATTTTGGTAATATTGCACCCAATTCTACTGTTACTAATAGTTCTAACAGTTTTACTATTTTCGCTCGGGGCAGCAGTATAAACGGAATGGTAATTCCATTGATTCTTACACTTTCTAACGCTAATGGTTATACGCAAACATTACACTTAAGCATTACCATCGGAACAACTACTGTTCACGATCCTTTAGGCCAGGATGCTTACGGATATTTTATTTATGATCAAACGGATATTGCTTATTCACTTTGCCCCACCTATCAATGGATTCCTATAGCTCCTGCTGAAGGAGGAAGTGGAACATTACTATCATTAACAGACCCTGGTAATACTTTTGATGAAGGTGATGCTACTAATGCTGTAGCTATTCAAACAGTTAATTTACCTTTTCCCTTTACTTATTACGGCAGGCAATATACCCAGGCATCCATTTCTTCCAATGGCTTTATTGCTTTTGGTGCTACCCAAGATGCGGATTGGAGAAATTGGCGTTTACCTGGAGCTGGAGGACCTAACCCAATGATTGCTGCTTTCTGGGATGACCTGCAGCTGGGAACTGGAAGCGGAGTTTATACTTATTATAATTCCACGAATCATTATTTTGTGGTGGAATGGTATAATGTAATATCGGGATTTGACAATACAACTAATGAGACCTTTCAAGCAATATTATATAATCCGGTTTATTATCCTACTATAACTAATGATGGGCAAATCAAACTGCAATATAAGGTCTTTAATAATATAGACCAGGGTAGCGGGGATACATATCCCATGGAAATTATTGCACTATTGGTATTAAAGACCACTACGGAACTGATGGACTGGAATATACCTTCAATAATTCTTATCCTACCGCGGCAAGCCCTTTGAGCAACGAAAAAGCATTATTTATCAGCACACCGGAAATTATCTCAGACACCCCTCATTTAAATATTGCCGGAACAACTATTCTTGACCCCAATGCTAATAACCATCTGGAACCTGGTGAAACAGCTCAACTGCAAGTTCTGCTTATAAATAACGGATTTTCTGCTGCAGAGAATGTTACATCTGTTCTCAGGTGTTCCGATTCTTTTGTAACAATTAATAATAACACAGCTAATTACGGAAATATTGCCGGGGATTCTCAAGCTCTACCTCAAAACAATTTTAATTTAAGTGTTTCACCTTCTTGCCCTGGAGGTCACACAATTAACTTTACTTTGGCTCTTTCAGGCAGTGGATTAAATTGGAATTATTCCTTTTCTCTGGAGGTTTATGTTCCTATACTTGAATTTGGAACTTATACTATTTTAGATTCTAATGGTGACTATGATGGAATATTAGACCCCGGTGAAACTGCAAACCTTTCTGTGCAATTACTGAATACAGGAGAAGTAGCCAGCCCGGCTGGAACGGTAGCAATTACTACTTCTGACGAAGAAATTAATATTATTACAGGAACAGCTCAGTTTGCTTCTATTGCTGGAAACGGAACTGCTACTCTTGTTTTTACTCTTAGCGCAGATGCTTCAGTTGCTGTTGGAACTATGGCTGATATTCTTTGTTCTGCTGTTGCCGGAATTTATTCTGCCTCAACGAATATTATTCTGGAAATCGGAGCACCTTTAGAAATTACAATCGGGACTGGAACTGGAACGCAAACTTATCCTTTGGATAGATATTATAACTATTCTGCTCATGAAGCAATTTATCTTGCCAGCGAAATAGGTGTTGCAGGTGAAATTAAGTCCCTTGCTTATTATAAAGCTCAAGGTGGAGATGAAAACCCGATAGAAAGTGTATCTATTTATATGAAACATACTCAAAGCACAAACCTCAGCTCCGGAGAATATAATTTGGATGGCTATACTTTGGTTTATAACGGTTCTTTTCCTAATAATGCAACTTCCGGTTGGATGGAAATTACTCTAAACCCAAGGTTCCTTTACAATGGAGTTGAAAATCTTTCTGTCCTCTGTGTGAAAGGGTATCAGCAATGGATAAGTAATTACCCGTATTGGAGTTATGCCAGCAGTGCATCATCCCAGGCAAGACAAAATCGTGATGATAGTTCAGCTCCTACAAATCTTTCCGCTACCAACAATCTACCTAATATCCGCTTTAAAATATTTGCAGATAGCAGTATAATTTTTTCACCTACTGCTTTAACAGCTATCGCGGGAAATGGAATAGTTACTTTATCCTGGGTAGCACCAGTTACAGGAAACATAGATAGTTATAATATTTACCGGAATAATGCCTTATATGATAATGTAGCTAATAGACATACTTATTATGATGTAGATGTTGTTAATGGCACAACCTATTCTTATTATTTAACCTCTGTTTCCGGAACTAATGAATCACTTCCTTCTTCAACTGTTCAGGCAACTCCAAATAATGCTACTTCCAGCGTAGCAATAATTGGTAGTGGAACAAGCGTTACCGGAAATTCTAATGCCAGTCCGATAAATATTTATTTTAGAAGTTCGCACGGTCAATCTGTTTATACTGCTGCAGAACTAAATGCGGCAGGGATTTACGGACCTGTAGATATTTTACAGCTGGGTTTTTATATAGCCGGCTCTCCAGTTTATGCTTTACCGAATTTCTTAATCCGAATGAAACACACAACTGCTACTAATGCGTCTTCCTGGCAAACAGCAACGGGAATGACTACTGTTTATACAAATGCATCCTATATGCCTGTTTCCGGTGGCTGGGATATGCTTACTCTTACTACTCCTTTTCATTGGAATGGAACTGATAATATTGTTGTAGATACTGCTTTTGGGCTTGTAAGCGCTTATAATTCTTCCGGAACAGTTCAATATACAACTGTTACTAATGGTTATTGTTATGCTTGGAGCGATAACAATGACCAAACTAATGTTTTTACCGGAAGTAATATTTCCAGTAATAGACCAAATATTAAAATTGTTGCTCCTTCCCAAGCTCAAAATGCATTAATTTCAGTTAACCCCGGTCAATTGAATTTTGGAGCCGTGGAAATTGGCAATTCAGTAACTTTACCTTTTACCCTTCAAAATACCGGAAATCAGATACTGGCAGGTTATTTTTCGGTTCCGAATGGTTATTCTCTTGCTTTTCCGGCAAGAAAGGAATATACTATGTTCAAAGATGCGAAAAATGAAGAGCGTAATAACTTGCAGTTTTCTATAGAAGCAGGTAACTCATTGACTTTTAATATAACTTTTGCACCCACGGTTCAGACGCTATATAATGGAAATCTGGTTATCACGAGTAATGCAACTAATTATCACAATTTCAATCTTGTTTTAACAGGTAGCGGTTATTATCCTTCTCTGGAAACACCTATTGTAACAATTACTAATGAGGGCTCAAGTATTTTGTTACACTGGAATGCAGTTCCCAACGCTGTCAGTTATCAAATATATCGCAGTGATAATCCTTACAGTAATTTCACTTTAATTGGAACTACTTCTTACTTACAGTTCCCTGATGTAAGTGGTAGCAGGGGATTTTATTATATCAAGGCAAGTACCCAGAATCCTGCTTTGAAAGTTGCACCTTAAACATTTGGATGAACGACATTCCTGTCGTTTATTATGGTTGCCAGGAGGTCACCATTGCGGAAAAACGACATCCCTGTCGTTTACTATGGTTGATGAGGACATCATCATTGCGGAAAAAAATGGAGCGGGCAACGGGATTTGAACCCGCGACCCTCAGCTTGGGAAGCTAATGCTCTACCATCTGAGCTATGCCCGCTCTTAATTGTATGCAAAAATTTTGCTGAGGTCATCCAAGTCAAGGAAAAACAATATTTCGGGTAGGGTGTTTTGTTTTGTTACGAACGCTGCACCTCTTTTCAAACATCATTCAATAATTTGCTGAACCCGAATTCGTTAATCCCTATATTCGTTATCTGTTATATGTAATCCTGAAATTTTCAGGTTGTATAAGTAGTTGTAATCAGAACCTGCATTTCGCCAATAATTCTCTTTACGGCAGGACTGATAAGATCCATATTATTTAAAAGTTCCAAGCGTGCACTGCGTTGTTCCAATTCCTCTTTTGTAAAGATTTTATCCATCAGTCCGCAAATTTGTAATAGAGCAATTAAAGCCATTTCTCTGGGATCAGGTTTTATATCGGTTAACACGGTTCTTTTAATGCGAGAGAGGACTTCTTCCTCTTCTTTCTGGTCAATAACAGGATAGCGGCGTTGTTTAAACAGCCATAACACCTTACATTGGCTTACTTTGATAATACCTTTTTCTTCCAAAGATTGCAGTAGTTTATCTTTCAAGTGCACCATAGAATTGTAAAGCTGGCCTACTAAAACGGCTGGTTGATTTCCTGCTTCAGTTTCAACTAAATTCTCCAGGATAGTATCCAGAAATTTATCATTTGTCGGTTCTGTAGAAAGAACATAGATTCCTTTCAAATCAACATCAATTCTCTTTCTCAAAGCCAAATCCATTAAAAGCGCTCCAATTAAAGCTACATTGATATTGATATTGGAAATCCTGTAGAAGGAATTGGTTTGATCATCTATGGCTAATATGATTAGTTCTTCAGCACAGTTAAGTAACATTTATACCTCGTTGGGGTGATAGCTATAATTTTTTTAGATACTTTTCTTCATCAATAATGGCTTGAAACTTTTGGTTCATCTCGTCTAATGCCTGTTTGGGAGTAGATATTCCCCGCATAGCTTTTTCCAGGCAATCCTTCAGTTCCATTCGGGCTTTAAACCAGGCAGAAATCTGAGGTTCAAAAACAGCTGTCTCCAATTGGTCATACATACCCTGAAATTGAGGAGAGTCCTTTAAAAAGTTCTGCAGTATCGGAGATTGCATAGCACTTTTCCGCACAGGCATATAACAGGTTTCAGCGCTCCATCGGGCTGTCTGTTCTGTATCTGTAAACCATTTAATAAATTCCCATGCACCCCATTCTCTTTTTTTATCTCCGCTTTTAAAGATTACTATGTTAGTTCCGCTGATGGAGCTTTTATTAGTTCTATAAGTGGGCAGCGGAGCATAACCAATATTAAAATTAATGGGTTGCTGACGCATATGAGTGATGGAGACACTGCTTCCTTCATACATAGCTGCAATTCCTGCCAGAAAGTCATTCTGGCCTTCAAACTCACGCACCAGATAAACGGTTTTATCTTTATTTAACAAATCCGTTAAAAAAGTTAATGCTTCAATTGCTTGCGGACTATTTAGTTGGGGCTTGCCTTTTTCATCTAAAATAGTTCCTCCGGCTTGATAGAGCAAATTGATGAACTGCCATTCGTTAACATTTAAATTGGTGCCATAAGTTTCCGGTTTCCCGTCGTTATTTTTATCCTTAGTAAGGATTTTGCAATAGGAACGATATTCATCCCAATTGGCAGGAAAATGATTAGGGTCAAGACCGGCTCTATAAAAAGCATCTTTATTGTAAAAATAAGCACGCACGCTTTTATTGAAAGGAAAAGAGTAGATAGTATCATTAAAAGTATTGGATTTCAAAAAAACAGGATAGATATCTTCCAGGTTGTCTTTTGTCCAGGTTGTGTCTGCATTCATAAAGTCCTCAAGATTACACAATACACCTGCTTCAATGTATTTGGCAGTCCAGGATTCATATACCTGCGCAATATCGGGTTGATTATTAGCTTGGATGGAAGCCATAAGTTTCTGGGAAAGAGCATTGTAACTGCTGATAGGATTAGCTATTACTTCAATATCTTTATGAGTTTTGTTAAATTCGCCAATCATATTATTCAGGGTTTCTCCCAAGGGACCGCTAATGCCATGCCAAAAAATAACTTTAACCTTATTGGATTGGACGGAACTTTTACAACCGGCTAACAGCACAATGAGCATTAGAACAGCTATAAAGAACTTACGCATTACAACTCCTTATTTTGCTAAAAGAAATTCCACTGCCATCTTTATTAGTTCAGGGTTAGCGTCAACGAAAAAATGAAAAGCAAGAGTTCTCTTTCCAGTGTAAACGATGTCCTCGTTGTTTTCTGTTCTCTATTTAAGTCAGGAGTCATTACTGGATTGATGGAGGATGGCGTTCCTCCGCAAGAAAAAGTTATGCAGAGCCACAGAGAGCTCTGTTTACCCAGCTTCCTTGCTGGAGTGTTTATTACCTGCTATATGTTTATGAAAGAGCTCTCAAACAAAGTTTTAGTATCTATAAACAGACATATAAGTGGCATTTGAGAGAGTAGTAGGGAAGAAGAGGATAAATTTTATCAACCCATAACTCATTATGGCACTATATTCCAAGCAAAAATCATATCCGTGTAATCTGTATAATCTGTGAGAGATGGAACTTTGTATGGTTTATGTTGTTTTTACTATTTAATCCCTAAAGTCCCTTTAATCCTGTTCATCCCAGACCTACTAAATCCTCAAAATCCTTAAATCCTAAAATCCTCGTTCCTACAATCCTATCCGTGTAATCTGTGAGCAATAAAACCTATCCTTTAATCCATTGTTCCACTAAGCCGGGTAAAATCTCTCCGCATTTACCCTGATAAAATTCATCAATATAAACAAGATTATCCGGTTTTCCCAAATTTACAGCTATTGTTTTAGCTCCCATCAATTTTGCCGTAAGCACAAAACCTGCTGCTGGATAGACCACTCCGCTGGTGCCAATTATGATAAAGACAGAACACTCTCTTAAAGCATCATCAATCAAATTCAAGTGATGCGGAATTTCACCAAACCATACAATATCCGGTCTTAAAATTCCCCCGCAGGAAGGACAAACAGGAATTTTCTGCTGATAATTTACTTCTTTCAGGGCAAATTTATTATCGCAATTGATACAAATGCAATCAGCAAGGGAACCATGCATTTCCAGAACTCTTTGAGAACCTGCTTTAAAGTGTAATGAATCAATATTTTGGGTAACCAACAAAAAGTTATCACCCAAAAATTGCTCCAGTTTTACTAAAGCAAAATGAGCAGGATTGGGCTTCTTAGCTATGCTGTCTTCATAGCGTAGCCGATAAAACTCCCAAACCTTAGCTGGATTAGCTGAAAATGCTTCCGGAGTGGCAACATCTTCAACTCTATTATTTTCCCACAAACCACCGCTATCGCGAAAAGTGCTGATACCCGATTCCGCACTAATTCCGGCTCCAGTTAAAACAAGAACCTTCGTAGCAGGAGTTAGTTTCAGCATATCTATTTCAGCAGGAGCATTTTGCGCATTTGTACTCCGGAAGGAGTTGTTATGCGATAGTAATACACTCCGCTGGCTATATTGCGTTTCTTTATATCCAAGCCGTTAAAAACAATTCTATGAGTTCCAGCAGGCAAAGTATCGTTAAGCAAACGATTTACCAACTGCCCCTTAACATTGAAGACCTCCAGGCAAACAGGCATTCTAACCGGTAAAGAAAACACGATTGTCGTTTCCGGATTGAAGGGATTAGGATAGTTCTCATATAAAACTACTTCTTTAGAGGAAGGAATTGTCTCATCTTCATTTTCCACATAGCCAACTACATGCACATCATCAATATACCAACCTTCACCGCTAACATAACCATCGCTGCCAAAAACCCAACGGAATTGCGCTGTTCCACTAATATTGCCAAGCTCAAAAGTTGCTTCTGTCCAATCAAGTGAACCGGAATAAACCCAAGTATCAGCGGAAAGAGGAGAAGCGGAATTATTATATATCTTATAAGGATAACCACCTACAGGGGTTATTTGATTCCAGTTGCCACCATTCACACTCATTTGCACAAAACCGCCATCCCAGGCATAGCTATGATTTGTGCTATGATTTTCGGCACTCATCCAATGGTAAAACTTTAATTCGCAACCGGGATTAACATTAAATACAGGGCTTTCCAAAGCTCCGAAAGCGCTACCGGAATATTGAGCTGAACCGGTTCCTCCAAACTTCATAGAATAAGTTCCGTTCTCAGTATGATTACGATAAGAAGAACGATGCCATTGATTAACAAAGTTATTGTTGAGAGTAATGGCTTCCCAGTTTTGATAATCGTTTTCAAAAGTGTAATTTAGAGCTCCGAGATGAATCATAAAATCGCCTTCTACCAGATTTCCGTTTTCAGCGCTAAACATATAGTTGATAAGATAATTGGTATCCAATATTGCACTGTCCAAAATCTGCAAGTTTATGGCACTTTGATAATCTGCAGTAGTATTGGGAGCTAAAGAAGTAAGTAAGACCTCATCCTGCCCCAAGATAATATCCGGAGAATTACTAAACAAAATCATCATCGGAGTGTAAGCATATCCGCTACCGTTATTGGCAATGCTGAAACTGATTGAAGGTGTATCCCCGGGTAAGATGATAGCATCCAAATTATTTACCTGATATGAAAGCAACTGCAAAACCGGAGCATTCAAATTTAAGGAAAAATTACTGTTGGAAAGATAGGAATCGTAATTCGCTCGGATAGTAAATAAAATACTGGTATGATCATTATAATTGCCAACTACTCTGAAAAGGAATGCTGTGTTCACTGCTACGGAATCCCCTGCACTAATGGCAGCGAAAGAAACAGTGGGAGATATTATTTGAATATTGGATGAATTACAGGAAAGGGTTAAAGTTCCGGGAGTTGAAAGGTCAAGTAAACCTACATTTTTAATATAGAAATTCAAAGAAAGAGTATCCCCGAGCTGATAAAGTCCGTCATCATCGTTTACATTGATATTATTACACATAAGATAGGGCATCTGAGCTGCGGTTGCTGTAATTGTAGTATTAAAAGCATAGAAATTAGGTGCATTGATATAAACGGAATAAGTTCCAGGAGAAAGAGGAGCAAGGAAATTAACGATAAGTAATCCATTTGCATCGGCGGTAGTTTTACAAACAGTTTGCTGCGCATCTTTAAGAATAAATTCAGCATAAGGTGCATTGGTTTGAATTTGATAGTTATTAACACCTACTAACAATTGCTGAGGCAAATTGGCAATTATGGTTTGAGGTGTATCTGTCCACAACATCATTGCCGGATCACCAAAAAGATTAGTTTCATACGAGACCCAATACATAACAGGAGTATTGCTGATAAAAGGTATATTATCTATTTTGGAATCCTGCAACGCACTTCCTAAATCATAAATGTTTTCTCCGAAGATTGCATCTATAAATTGCCGATGTATGTATTGAGAAGCTCCATCAGTGCTACCTTGAGTTCCCCAACCGTAACGCGAATGAGAAATCATTGCTACGGGTCCTGTGGCTATAGAAGTCATTTTTTCCGTTATACAATCCGAAGTATATTGTCCGGGAGAGGTCTCGCGGTTGTCAAAAGCACCGGAATAACAGCCCTGAGTAAAATATGTGGAAAAATTGTGGTTTATGCCATTATTCGTTATTGTAGAGGAACTCACCTGATTATTGGATAAACGCATTGTATAAGTAGTATTGGAATGTCCTAAATGATTTACCAGGTTTGGTCCCGCACTTAAAAGAGGACGAATCTCACTTGCACCCCAGGAATCGGCGGCTCCATAAGTTCTATCGTATAAAGTAGTTATATTCCAGGAAGTGGGAACTCCGATGGTGGTATAACCGTTTGTGCTACATCCACCTATCATTTCATCCATATAATCACCGCCCCAGGTAGGTCCATCCCACAACCATTCGCCAACAAAAAACGCTGATTTTATTTCATTTGCTACAGGAGCATTGCTATACAGGGTTAGTTTATTCAGGAAATTGTCTATTTCTGTATCGCTATTATAGCAAAAACGACCGATAGCCAGTTCCGGAGCAAGGTCTTCTTCATAAATTTCACCCCAATTGCTATCGCCATCATCATTCCAGTTTCCATCCAAACAAGCATAATACATATCAGCAGGTATATCTGCATCAACACCTTCGCTGCTGTTATCTATATTTACATAAAAACCACGATGTGGAATTACATCGGTATCTCCAGCCAGAAAAACATAGCGCAATGGATTAGTAGCATATAGAGATATAATGTAATTGCGTAGTTTTTCCTGAGTATCTGCTCCTGCGGTCTCAGCAATTATATCACCAATACTTTTGATAAGAACTGTTTTTCCCCGTGATTCGTGAAAAGTTTTTAGGGGAGTCCATTGAGTTACTTTTGCTGCATCCGCTACAATCAGATATTCAATTCCTGGTTCCCTCGTGCGGGAAAGAATTATGCTTTGAGGATTATCTACAGAATTTTGCAATCGCTTTGCCGTATAAGCATCCTGTTTCAAAAAACGCATCGCTTCTATTGCCTTGGCACTGTTACGGTAAATAATTTCCACACTTAATTCTCTATAAAATACCAGCTCGTTGGTTAAAGGATAATAGGCAAAGGGACTTATTGCCGAAAAAGCTATCGGTTGACCGCACATAAAAGAAGTATTCAATCCGTTATCCGTAATTTGAGGATAGGGAAGAGGAGAACCGTAAATTTCAAGATTGGGCTTTTCCGGTGTTTCTATTTTTGTATGCGAAAAAGGGTAGGATTTTTGAATCGGAATTATGGGTTTATCTAAAGTGTAAGTAACAGGATTATATCTGTTAACAACTATTTTTTCTGCTTCAAAACCTGCAGGTAACAAAAGCTTTACCCCAAACCAGGGCAAATCGGGATTTCCGGGTTGACCCCAACTCTGAGCTTTTTCCAAAGTCACTTTTGTGAATTGTTCTTTGGTCTCAATTTTCGGTGTTTCCAGGGAGTAATTCATAGTTACATTTGCAAATAGAACCACTGCTGAAAATAATAGTACAGCCAATAAAGCTATGTTTTTCATACCTAACGACCTTTCTGCGTTTATTTTGTCTTCCACTGTTTATTAAGCAATGCTTGTTCCATTCCTCAAAATAATTCCCAGTTCTTTGATGACCCCGATAACTATTTTTGTAATGATTAACAGTAGTATTAAGCTCTAAATGCTATTTTCACTTGGGAAAGGATACACAAGGCGGATACTTTTTACTTTTACTATATGGGGGAGAATATTTTTCTTGACAGGAAATTGCAATTTTATTAAGGAGTAAAGTGGTTTAAAAATTGATAATCTTGTTTAGTTTAGTTTTTTTTATATAGGAGCTTTTGTCTGCTGTTGCAGTTTTTTTAACATTCAAAGCAGAGCTGCAAAAAGCGACTAAAAAGCAGATATTTTTGGGGAGGTATTATTATGGGCAATGGCTTGAGGCATCCCATAGTGATATTTGCAAGCGATTTTGCTTTGGGAAAAGCAGGAGATATAAATATATCTTGTTTGGGTTACGCAGCAAATTATCCCTATTGTATTGTCTTATTCACCATTTTATGTTTATCAGTTGCATTCTTTATGCTACTGTTAAAAAACGATAGAGTAAGCAGCGAATATTTCCCAATCTATGTATCCGAAATCCCCATCATCTTTTATTTTCTTAATAAGCTAAAGGAGTTATAATTATGAGCGGCAAAAAAGTTTTCTTCGCATTTCTATTAGCATTGATTTCCCTATCCAACTTCATCTACGGAGATCAGTTCATTATAGGAAATCCTGCATCAATCACAAACGGTTTAATTCCAGTGAATAGATTTCATAATTACTCTACTTATGAAATGCTTTATACATCAGGAGAAATTGGTTCTGAATGTTTGATCAATAAAATTGCCTTCTACAAAAATAATGGTTCTACCTCAGTATTAATCTCCAATGTCAGTATATATATGAAAACTTCTTCTGCTACAAGTTTGCCTTCGGCAACAATTGCCCCTCCCTATTCTGAATATACATTAGTTTATTCAGGTTACTTTCCCAATAATTTCGGCACTTCAGGTTGGGCTGAAATAACGCTGGCAAATCCCTATTTATATAATGCCAATGGCAATCTTCATATCCTTATTGTGAAAGGTTTTGAAAATTGGTCAGCTAATAAACCGAACTATACTTATACAGCAACGGGAAATACATATTTATGTAGAGGGGGTTATGCAGATGATTCCCAGCCGGAGAATTTAACACAAAATTACAATAGACCTGTAACTCTTTTTGATATTGAGTTTTTAGTGCAAAATGAACCCCCGCTTCCAGCAATTAACCCCAATCCCGATAACGGGGGAAATAATGTGTTAAATAATGTATCTTTGCATTGGTATAGTGGGGGAGGATGTCCTTCCGGTTATGATGTTTATTTTGGTAAAAATCCTAATCCGCCGAAAGTTCAAACCCTTCAAAAAGAGGCATATTATAATCCTGGTATTTTAGATTATGGTAATACCTATTACTGGAAGATTGATCCGCATAATGTATATGGTTATGCTTCAGATAAATATCCGATTGAAGAATGGTCGTTTACGGTGATGGATGATCCAACATTAACCAGAGATGATTTCCCCTATTTGCAAACCTTTGATAATGATTGGTATGGAAATCCGCCAGCTCCGTTAGGTTGGTATGTTGTAAATGCTAATCACGACGGTTACACCTGGAGGCAAACAAATGAATGTAATATTCCCGCACACTCCGATCCTTTTGCTGCCCAAGGTATGGGTAATATTAATGATTATCTTATTTCTCCTCCTTTAGATTTAACGAATGTGAATGTGCAAATCAAATGGTTTGATATGGTAGAAAATGCCTCATATACAAATTCCTATAAAGTTCTGCTTTCTTATACCGATTCCGAAATATCTTCTTTTACGCAGGAATTAGGGTTTTTTTCCTGTAATAATACTGACTGGACAGAGCACTCTTTAGATTTAAGTGCTTATAGAGATCACACAATTTATCTTGCTTTTTATCAGTATGAATCGGTAGCTACAAACTGGAGTTTCGGGATTGATGATTTTCAGATTCATATATTACCTGATATACCAATTTTAAGCTATAATCCGGCAGAAATCATCTTTCCTTTTACCGCGGTAGGTTCTGTAACAGATTATGTTAATGTAACGATTACTAATATTGGCGATGGAACTTTAAACCTTACTGCAGATAACTTTTCTCTTTTAGGAGATAATAATGATTTTGAAGTTGATTATTCTAATCTTGATGCTCATTTGGAAACAGACCAAAGTGTTCATATCCCTATTCGTTTTTATCCTCATTCCACCGGTGATAAAAATGCCATCTTCCGTATCAGTTATGGTTTGCGTGCTCAATATGATGTAATTCTTAGAGGTTCTACATACTTGGCTGGTCTCCTGTTGGAAGATTTTGAAGAAAATGTTCTACCTGCAGGATGGACAAAAATTATTCATAGTAATAATGACATTCTTCCCGACAGTGATTATAATCATACTTTCAATGGGCAATATTCTCTTAAATTTAGCGCTTATGGAGAATCTGAAGATTATAACCGTTATTTATTCAGTCCCCCGATTTTAGTTAGTGCTTTTCATCACAATCTTTCCTTTTGGTCTTTTACTAATAACTCTGAGATGCTGGAATGGGGAATAGCAAACGATATGAATCCGCAAAATTATAACTGGAATCCTGTTCCTGCAAATAATTCATCCTGGCAGAAAACGAATTTGGATTTAACCGATTATACAGACCAAATAATCTATTTAGGATTCCATTATTGCGGTAACAGCTCGCAATCTGTTTACCTTGATGATGTTCATATAAGTTGCGATATTCCAGCCAATTATCCAACAGAAATACAAGGGATAACTTTAACATCCAATATCCCCTTGAATATTAATAATACCGTTACAGCCAATCATCCACAAGTTATGGCTTTGCCGAATTATATCAATCTTATAGAACCCATAGTAATAGGTTTAGCGGGTTCCGGCTCTGGAAATTTATCTATAAAGCTCGGTTCAGGATATTGGTATTGCCTTATTTTTTATAACGGACAATGGCATTATGGAAGTTCATATCCCTGTTCCGTAGAAGCAGGTAACACTGGAACTATCACTATGTCCAATGTAGAATTTGGTTCTAAAGATGGTGTTATTTTGTTAATTACGGAAGGGGTTGATCCCACTTTGCCGGTCACTCTTTCCCGATTTACTGCTGTTGTAAATTCTGACAATTTCGTTATCATTTCCTGGATTGCAGAAAGCGAGACAAATCATTCCGGCTATAATATTTTGCGCGGGGAAAATAAAGAATTGCCAAATGCTATTACTGTTAATGGCTCTATCATTGATAATGGCTCTGCGGCAGGAACTCAGATCAGCTATAAGTATATTGATTTTGAAGTTTATACTAATATGGTCTATTTTTATTGGTTGGAAAGCGTAGCTCTGGATGGCAGCAGTGAATTTTTCGGTCCTATAACGGTTACTATAGGCGATCCTGCTCAAACACCTCTTCCACCGACAGTTCCAATGACGACCAAACTATATAATGCTTTTCCCAATCCTTTCAATCCCAATACGAATATTCGTTATTCTCTAAAAGAAACCGGTAAGGTAACAATTGAAATTTACAATTTGAAAGGACAGAAGATAAAAACTTTCAATCAGAATCACAATAGTCCAGGTTACTATCAGGTTTCTTGGGATGGCTGTGACGAAAACGGAAGAAATGTTGCCAGCGGAATATACTTCTACCGGTTAAATACCGGCAAATATTCTTCTACTAAAAAGATGGTTCTAACTAAATAATGAAGAATAACCCTGGCAATTGAATTAGATGGAGATTAGGTAATTAGTAAATATTAAGTTTGGGTAGCCGGAGGCCGCCGTTCCTTCGCTGAAATAGTTTCCCTAAACAAAAATAGGCGGAACTTTAGAGAGCTCCGACCACACAACAAAATCGTAACCGGAGGACATTGTTGAATGGCTGAGACATCGTTCTTCCTGGATAAAAAGTCCGAAGAGCAGCACATTGATAGCTACGGCAGCGTTAGCACCTTGGAAAATGTAAACTCCGTTTATTTTACCTTTTCTCTCTTTTTATCTTGCCTTGCGTTACTTTTATGCTCTTGTAACATTTCTTTAGCGACTCTTTAGCAAAGTTAAGGTATTGTTAAAGAATTGTTAAAGAATCGTTAAATAAATGACCAGACAACAAGTAATTAAATAAAGTCCACAAAGAAATTATATAAATCCAGTTAAAAACCGGAGCACAGCTTCTGTTTGGTAAAATCATTCAGGAAAAACGACATTTTGTCGTTTCCCTGGCAACCGAGCTAATTATTTATACTTAATTAGAAGTAACGGAATAAATTGGGAGTGTTATTTTTGGTTGACCAGGAGGTCAACCCTCCGATCCGGAGAAACGACATCTTGTCGTTTCCCTGGCAACAGAGCTAATTCTTTATACTTAATTGGAAGTAACGGAATAAATTGGGATGTTATTTTTTGGGGTTGACCAGGAGGTCAACCCTCCGAATTTTGGTTGACCAGGAGGTCAACCCTCCGATCCGGAGAAACGACATCTTGTCGTTTCCCTGGCAAC
>DAONFA010000030.1 GCA_035403355.1 Candidatus Cloacimonas sp.
TGACTTCGCGACGAATTTTTGTTTTAACTCTAAACCGAGCTTCAGCTTTGACAGTGTCTAACAAAAGATAAATATTCTGTTACCTCTGCATTTTGTTGCAACCACAGAAGAATCGGTTTAGAGTCAAAACAAACAGCTTGTTTTGACTTACAATTTTGCCACAGCCATCACTGAAACCACAACTCACAAATTGCAAACACTGGCAACCGAGTATATTCTGGTTTCTTCATTTCAAAATTGTGAGTTAAAACAAGAATCCTGCGCACTGGCAACCGAATTTCACCAACCCCTCAAATTCCACAATAGTAAAGGATTTCCTTTTTCACATTTGCAGGGTTGAGTTGGAATTGTTCAGAAATAGCGACTGCGCAGTGAATTTTTGTTTTAACTCTAAACCGAGCTTCAGCTTTGACAGTATCGGACAAAAGATAAATATTCTGTTACCTCTGCATTTCGTTGCAACCACAGAAGAATCGGTTTAGAGTCAAAACAAACAAGAATCCTGCACACTGGCAAACGAATTTCACCAACCCCTCAAATTCCGCAATCGTAAAAGAAAATGTTTTTTAAATTTGCAGGGTTGAGTTGGAATTGTTCAGAAATTGTTACTTCGCGACGAATTTTTGTTTTAACTCTAAACCGAGCTTCAGCTTTGGCAGTATCGGACAATAAATAAATTTCCTGTTACCTCGGCATTTCGTTGCAACCACAGAAGAATCGGTTTAGAGTCAAAACGCTCACAGCTTTGACAGTATCGGACAAAAGATAAATATTCTGTTACTTCTGCATTTTGTTGCAACCACAGAAGAATCGGTTTAGAGTCAAAACGCTCACAGCTTTGAAAGTTGAAGTCAACGAACAAAATTTCCTGTTACCTCTGCATTTTGTTGCAACCACAGAAGAATCGGTTTAGAGTCAAAACGATCCCAGGCCAAAATTGTGAGTTAAAACAAGAACTCTTATAAAATACCATCTGGCAACTTTATTCTTTTTACAGCCCAAGATAGTTGTTTACCAATTCCTATTTTTTGGCGATTTGCGGCGAATGAGATTCCCGTATCGTTCCCATATCGCAATACGAGAACGATACGGGAGTCATATCGGCGTGTTATAGAAAAAATATGGGATAGTGATAACCACCAGCTAATATTTTCCTTGTCTGAAATGTTATTATCTCTAAGCTGGAATCAATATCAAAGTGAGATAATATTTTGGAGGCAAAAAAGAAGACAATATGGAACCGGTAATCATTTCTGCTTCGCGAGCCACAGATATACCCGCTTTTTATTCGGACTGGTTAATTTCCCGGGTGGAGGAAGGATGCTTAAAATGGCAAAATCCTTTTAATAGAAAGGTTCAGGATGTTTTCTTTGCCAAAACCCGACTTTTTGTGTTCTGGAGCAAAAATCCTTTCCCAATGCTGAAAAAGCTATCTTACTTTGATGAAAAGAGCTACCATTACTATTTTCAATTTACCGTAAATGACTATGAACAGGAAAACTGGGAAAAAAATCTGCCAGCTTTGAAGCAACGCCTGGAGACCTTTATGAAACTTTCAGAACTTATTGGCAAGCAAAAAGTTATCTGGCGTTTTGACCCTCTTATTACAAGTGATAAGCTGCATCCCGATGAACTGCTAAAACGCATAGAAAAAATCGGTGACCAGCTTTTTCCCTATACGAATAGATTAGTTATCAGCTTTATAGACATAGAAATCTACAAAAAAGTGAAACGCAATCTTAGCGCTTTACCCGATAAAATTCAGGAAATAGATATTACTACAATGCACTATTTTGCCAGGGAATTGATGCAACTGAACCAGAAATGGAATTTGAAAATTGCTACCTGCGCTGAAAAAATAGACCTGCACCAATATGGAATTGAACATAATCGCTGCATTGATGACCGCCTGATTATTGAGCTCTTTTCATCAGATAAAGAATTAATGAACTTCCTGGGCTATAAACCCTCTTGCCAGACCGATTTTTTAACTTTTGGGAACAATGTATCTTCATATAGCTATGAAAAATTGAAAGATAAAGGACAACGCAAATTTTGCGGCTGCATCAAAAGCAAAGATATCGGTAAATACAATACCTGCCAGAATGGATGTGTGTATTGTTATGCTAATTCAACAAGACAGTGAACGGTGAAGGGTGAAGGGTGAAGGGTGAAGGGTGAACGGTGAAAGGTGAAGAGTGATAATGAAAAATGGAGAATTGAGAATTGAGAATTGAGAATGGAGAATGTATCAAGCGAAATAGATTTTTTTTTACAAAGAGAGAAAGAGAGAAAAGAGATTAAATGGAGAATGGAGAATGGAGAATTGAGAATGGAGAATGGAGTGAGGCGTCCTGAAAATAGTGGACTAAAAATAAGAAAGAAACTCTGAACTCCCGAACTTTGAACTCCCGAACTTTGAACTCCTGCACTAAGAACTTCCGCACTTTGAACTTCCGCACTTTGAACTTCCGCACTAAGAACTTCCGAACTTTGAACTTCCGCACTAAGAACTCCTGCACTTTGAACTCCCGCACTTTGAACTCCTGCACTTTGAACTTCTCTGACAATCCTCTAAATCCTTAAATCCTTAAATCCTTGTTTCTGAAATCCTTGTTCCTAAAATCCTTGTTTCTAAAATCAAATCTGCGTGCAACAAATCCTCTTTCCTTTTTTGCTTGACGGATTAAATCCAAAATAAAGAATAGTAAAAAAGCTAAAATTGATAGTAGGACAGGTGATGAAGGATAAAGAAAACATCTTGGCGTTGCTAAAGCAAGAAGTAGCTCCTGCAGTTGGATGCACAGAACCAGCTGCCGTTGCTTTAGCCGGAGCTTATGCTGCAAGTGTGATGGAGGGGAAAATCATCTCTGCCAATTTAATTGTAAGCCCCAATATTCTGAAAAACGGTATGGGCGTAGGCATTCCCAATACCAATTTACTGGGTTTGGAGATTGCTTTTGCGTTAGGTATATTAGTTGCCAAACCGGAGAAGGAATTGGAGGTTTTGTCAGATTTGGATGCAGAGACCATTGATAAAGCACAGCAGATGCTGGCAGAAAAAAGAATCCAAACCAAAATGCTGGAGACCGAAGAAAAGGTTTGGATTGAAGCGGTAATAAAAACCCCAAAATCTGAAAGCAAGGCAATTTTACGGTGGCGGCATAACTGGCTGTATCATTTGGAAAAGGATAAAAAGATTTTACGGCACCAGGAACTGGAAGCTGAAAATGCGCTTGGCTTAATTTCCTGCACTGCTTATACTGTGAAGGATTATTACGATTTTTGTATCAATACGGATATTAGCAATTTGGAAAAGATTGATTTGGGAATGAAGGTTAACCGCAAAATAGCGGATTTTGGTTTATCTAACAATTCCGGCATAAATGTAGGCAAGATGATTATGGAGCAAATAAAAAGTGGTCTTTTGGGCGATGATATTCATCATTATGCTATGGCTCTTACGGCGGCGGCAACTGATGCCAGAATGAGTGGTTGCAACTTACCTGTAATCAGTAATTCCGGAAGCGGAAATCAAGGTTTGGCTATTACTTTACCCATTATTGCAGTTGCCGAAAAACTTGGCAGTAACAAAGAAGAACTAATCAGAGCTTTAGCTTTAGGGCATTTGGTGAGTGTGCATATTAAACAAAAAATAGGTATTCTTTCCTGTATTTGCGGATGCCTTTCTGCTTCAGCAGGAGCTGCAAGTGGCATAGTTATGCTCTTAAAAGGCAATTATTCTCAAATTGAATATGCCATCAAAAATATGATTGCGGATACAGCAGGAATGGTTTGTGACGGTGCCAAAGAAGGTTGTTCCTTAAAAGTTGCCACAACCACAAGCGCTGCCGTGCAAGCTGCTCTTTTGGCAAAAGCAGGAATTTGCGTTTCTTCCAATGACGGTATTATTACTGAAAGTATTGAAGGGACAATTGATAATTTGGCTTATTTTGTAGCCAGGGGAATGCAGGATGCCGACAGCACCATCTTAAATATTATGTTAAATAAAACAAAATAAAGGAGCGAAAAGAAATGGCGGATATAAAATTTGAAGCTCATTTACCTTTGGAGCTACCTCCTGAGCCAACTTTTGAACCTAAAATTCGGAGAGCCCCAGATAGAGGATTGGATTTAAGCAACAATGATATTGCCTTGGCTTTAAAAAATGCCCTGCGCTATATTCCTGAAGAATTACATAGCGTTCTGGCACCGGAATTTTTACAGGAACTGAAAACCAGAGGTAGAATTTATGGCTATCGCTATCGTCCGCAGGGTCATATTTACGGCAAACCGATTGATGAATATAAAGGCATTACTCCAGCCAGAGCCATTCAAGTGATGATAGATAACAATTTGGATTTTGATGTTGCTTTATATCCTTATGAACTTGTTACTTATGGTGAATCAGGACAGGTCTGTCAGAATTGGATGCAATATCGGCTAATTAAACAATACTTGGAAATAATGACAGAAAATCAAACCCTGGTTGTTGCTTCAGGGCATCCCTTAGGGCTTTTTCCTTCGCGTCCTGAAGCTCCCAGAGTTATATCTACCAATGGATTAATGGTTGGGAAATGGGATAACCCGGTAGAATTTAAACGCCTGACGGCATTAGGGGTGGCAAATTACGGTCAAATGACTGCCGGGGGATGGATGTATATAGGTCCTCAGGGCATTGTAAACGGAACTTATATCACTTTGCTGAATGCAGGCAGAAAATATTTGGGTATTCCGGAAGATAAAAATCTGGCAGGTGTGCTTTATGTTTCTTCAGGTTTGGGTGGAATGAGCGGCGCTCAAAGCAAAGCAATAGAAATTGCCGGTGGCATTGGCATTATTGCCGAAGTGGATAAAAGCAGAATAGAAACCAGATACAGTCAGGGCTGGGTTAGCAAGGTCTCCAGCAATTTGGAAGAGGTCTTTAAGTGGGTAGATGAAGCCCGACAAAGCAAAAAACCGCTCTCTATTGCTTATTACGGTAATATTGTTGACCTGCTGGAATATATAGATAAAAATAACATCAAAGTGGAATTGCTTTCGGACCAAACCTCGTGTCATGTAGTTTACGAAGGTGGTTATACCCCCGTAGGAATTAGTTATGAAGAAGGGCGTAAACTTCTGGCAGAAGATATTGAATTATTCAAGCAAAAAGTAGATTTCTCCCTGCGCAGACATTTTAATGTGCTGAAGAGCTTAACGGAAAAGGGCTCTAAATTTTGGGATTATGGCAACAGCTTTATGGCAAGTATATTTGATGCAGGAATAACAGAAATCTCCCGCAACGGAAATAATACCAATGACGGCTTTATTTGGCCCTCCTATGTGGAAGATATTATGGGTCCTATTTGTTTTGATTACGGTTACGGACCTTTCAGGTGGATTTGTCTTTCCCGCAAAGATGAAGACCTGCACAAAACAGACCTTGCTGCTATCTCTTTAATAGACCAAAATCGCAGTGCTATGGATAGAGATAATTACTATTGGATTTCTACCGCTGAAGAGAATAAACTGGTTGTAGGAACTAAAGCCAGGATTCTGTATGCTGATGAAGAAAGCAGAATAAAACTGGGACTGAAGTTCAACGAAATGATTCGCAAAGGTGAAATTGGTCCTGTTATGCTGGGTAGAGACCATCACGATGTTTCCGGAACGGATTCTCCTTTCCGCGAAACAGCCAATATTTATGACGGCTCAAATTTGATGGCAGAAATGGCTACCCATTGTTTTGCCGGAAATATTGCCAGAGGAATGACTATAGTTGTTCTTTCCAATGGAGGCGGAGTTGGAGTAAGCCGTTGTATTAATGGCGGTAATGGAATTGTTTTAGATGGTAGCGAAAGAATGGATGAAGTTATTAAAAATGGTCTTTCCTGGGATGTTATGGGGGGAATTGCACGCAGAGCTTGGGCTCAAAATGAAGGTGCTGTAAAAACCGGAACTGCCTGGAACGAAAAACACAGTGACGAAGGCATTATAACCCTGGCAGAAAAGGTTGACGAAGAAATGATTGAGCACTTGGTAAAAAAGGAGTTTGGAGCATAAAAATGAATACTCCCTTTATCCGATTGATGAAACAGGAAGGCATAAAGGAAGAAGTTATACGCACTTTTGAGGCATATTATAATTTACTTGCCCAAGGTGAAAAAGGGCTGATTGGTGAAGAAGAGATAAATCCTCCAGCGGAAAAGAATTTGATAGATTATGATAAGATAAGGCACTATTCCCGAAACTCGCTGTTGAAACATATTGCAGTTATTAAGCTTAATGGTGGTTTGGGAACGAGCATGGGTCTTTCTAAAGCAAAATCGCTGTTGCCGGTGAAGAATAATCTTAATTTTCTGGATATTATTGCGCGTCAGGTATTAACTTTAAGGTCAATTTCCGGATATGATATTTTATTGCTTTTTATGAATAGCTATAATACGGATGAAGATACTTTAAAATACCTGGAAAAATATCCTGATTTAGGTAAGCAGGATTTACCTCTTTCCTTTTTACAGAATAAATTTCCCCGCATTCGTCAGGATAACTTGCTGCCCTACGAAAACAAGGATAAGAAATTGATGTGGAATCCACCGGGGCATGGAGATATTTATACTGCGATAGGGGAATATTTGGGTAAAATGATTGCCCAGGGTTACAGTTATGCCTTTGTTTCCAATGCCGATAATTTGGGGGCTATTGTAGATACTTCAATTCCAGCATATATGGAAGATAACAGAATACCTTTTTTAATGGAAGTGTGTTTGCGAAGTCCGATGGATAAAAAAGGCGGTCACCTTTGTGAAGATAAATCCGGACAGCTGCTTTTAAGGGAGATTGCTCAATGTCCTGAAAAGGATTTGCCTGTTTTTCAGGATATTGATTATTACAAATATTTTAACACCAATAATCTGTGGATTGACCTTAGAGCTTTGGAATGGCATATAATTTCCAACGAGGGTTTAATGCTGCTACCCTTAATTGTAAATCCGAAAATGGTTGAAGGAACAGCTGTTTATCAATTGGAAACTGCAATGGGCTCAGCCATCAGTTTGTTCAACAATTCCAAGGCATTGGTTGTTTCCCGAGAGCGTTTTGTGCCCGTGAAAAAGACAACTGACCTGTTAGCTCTCTGGTCGGATGTTTATGAGCTTAACGAACAGTATCAGATTGTTTTGAAACGAGGGGTAGCAAAAGCTCCTGTGATAGAACTGGAGGAGCAATATTACGGGAAAATTGAAGATATGCAAAAAAGGTTCAGTAAAGGCATTCCTTCTTTGAATAGCTGCAAAGAACTAAGGATTGATGGTGATGTAAGCTTTGGAGAGGATGTTATCTGTGAAGGGAAAGTAACCCTGAAAACCAGTTTCCCGGTGTTTGTTCAGAATTGTTTACTTACGGGAGAAGTGGATTTGAATGCGGTTGCAGCTAAGCAAAAGACAGGGCAGGAGGATAAAGATGGTTTCCAAAGCAGCTAAAATACGATTAGGGATTTTTTTAACCATTGGTGCAATATTAATCATTATCTTTGCAGCTGTAGTTGCCGGCAGCAGATTAGTTGAGAAGAAGGATATTTATTATATTGAATTTGAGGACTATTCTGTTAGCGGTTTACAGGTTGGCAGCTCAGTCAATTATCGGGGTATCAAAATTGGCAGAGTAGAAGCAGTGAAAATTAACCCCAAGGATGTTTCCAAGATAATTATTACCATCAGTGTGGATAGGGGAACTCCTATAAAAGAAGATACTGAAGCAGTGTTACAGTTATCAGGAATAACCGGGCTTAAAAATGTGGAAATCAGAGGTGGCACAAATGAAGCCAAATTACTTAAGCCCAAAAGTTATATTAAGCCCGGAACGACAATGCTGGAAGATATCAGCGAACGGGCTAAATCCATCGTAGATAAAATAGATATGATTGCAGCCAATCTAAATGCTATAACCGGAGAAGATAACAGAAAGAATATTGCTACGATACTTGCTCAAACCAGTTTAATTTTACAAGACACCCATGAAAACCTGGCAACTACTATGCAAAGCATTAGTCGGATTGCCAATAATACTGCTGATTTAACAGAGGAGCTAAGTAAAGACCTTAATACTGTTACCGAAAATCTTACGAAAAACCTTGATGCTATCACCAGCAGCGCTACCAGTAATATGCAAAATGTTTCTGAAACCTCACAGGCAAGCTTAATTAGCGTTACCAATAATGTAAATCAACAGCTGGAGGATTTAACTAACAAACTGGATACCAGCTTAACGCAATTGACAAATGATGGTTCAGCTTTAATCCGCGAAGCTAATCTGCAGGTTTCCACGGTTGGCGAACACAGCGATCAAATGGTGCTGCAAACCACCCGTGAGATTTTAACTATCAGCAATAATATCAATCAGGCACTAAATCAGGTTAATACCATTCTTTATGCTCCCGGTTTTGACAGTTTAATGACCAACCTGGGAAAACTTAGCGGCGAACTTTCCAAAACCGATTTGAAAGGAATGATTACCGAACTCTCTACTACAATCCAAAAAACCGGCACTCTGGTTTCTAATTTGAACAGAGTAGTAACCCGGGGACAGGGTGACCTGCTGGAAATTTTAAGTACCTTAACGGAAACGAGTGAAAACCTGAATGAATTTTCTCGTCAGATAGCAGATACACCTTCTATTTTACTACGCGGAAATTAGGAGTTAGAAATGTTTAAGATAAAGAAATCAGTTCATCTTTGGGGTTATCTTGCTTTGCTATTGATGCTAACGGGCTGTTTGCAAAAAGTGGAAAGAACACCTGTAAACTACTATGTTTTGGAATATCAACCGAAAACAGAAAAACCGGAATTACGCCGAACTACGAATACCGGAAAAAATCTGGAAGTGCTGGATACGGTTCTGCCGCGAACTTACGACCGTAATCAAATTGTAGTGAAGGAAAACTTCTATAATGTTAGATTTCTGCAAACGGATGTTTGGGCAATGCGTTTACGGGATGCCATTCCCAATTTGATTGTTCAGCGTTTGAGCTCTTATAATGTATTTGGAACCGTTTCCCGAGGTAAGCAATGGGAAAAGAATCCTCAATATTTTCTGGAGACCACTGTGTATAATATAGAAAAGATTGAGGGAACGGAACCGAGAGCGTATTTAAAAATGGAATTTGTATTGCGGGATTCCACTTCCGAAAAGATAGTTTTTACTCACAAAGGTGAGCGTTCAATGGAACTGATTGATCCCTCAATGATTTATCTGGTGCAGGCATTTAACGAAATGCTGATGGAAGAAACGGATCTCTTTACGGCAAAATGTAATCTCTATTTCAGCGGTTTACCGGTGGAGGGAAAATCTCTGGCAACATCAACTTCTTCAATAGGTCGCTATGTTTATGAAGAAATGGTCGCTATGGAGAATTATAACGATTTCGGAGAACTGATGGTGATTACTAAAACGCAAACGGAGGAGCAAATTCGTTATTCTATTGAAGAATTGGATTCGTTAAACACCGTAATTTCCACCGATGAATTAGTGATGGGGGTTCCGGCTTTATTAAAACCGGGACATTATAGAGTTATTATTGGTGAGATGGGAGATTTAATTACCAGTGTGCAAATTTTACCCCGGCAACGCACAGTTGTAAAACCCAATTGGGGTGAACTGCGAATAGTTGTTATGGATGAATCTAAAGCCCGGGTTAGAATGGGATATGATTTGTGGAAAAAGAATATAGATGAAGAAGGGTATAAAATTTACAGCGGGGGAATGTTCAGTATGGGAGAAGACGAAATTGGAGCTGTAGATAAACTTTGGATTTTACCCCCCGGTTCCTATTTAGTAAAATTGGGCGGCGGTTCCTGGAGTGACTTGAAAGATTTTGCCACGGTAACCTTGATGGAAGGAGAGAAAAAGACCCTTTCAATGATTGTTGACCCTGCTGCTGAAGGTAATGTTTTAATCGGAGCCGGCGTTTTTGCAGATGAAGATATAGGTTTGGGTTCTAAACGAATTCACCGCGGCGCTATTCATAGCAATATTTCCCTCACTTCCAATAATAATGTAGATAAGAATAAACCTACTACCAGTGCATCTCTTACCGGGCAATTTGATAACAGTATTGATACTCACGATTTGCTTAAGCCCTTTCAATTTACCACTCGCAGTATCTATGACATTGGCTTAAATCTTACTTCCAATCAGGATTTAGTTTTCAGTCCCGATGATTATTCTTTAAAAAGCGTTCTTTTATTTTATCCGATAAAGAAAAGTAACTTTTTTAAGAACTTCGCTTTATACGGAAGGATGAATTTGAATACGCATTTATTTGATGAAACCACCATTTTTCCCGATACTAAGAATGTTATCCTGCAAAATGCAGAAGGGGATACAGTTTCAGTTCGCCTCAATCAATCCGATTTGAAAACAAAGATTGCTTTCTATCCTTTGCGCATAAAAGAAGGAACGGGTTTAACCTATCAAATAAATTTCAGTCCTAATGCGCAAACGAGTTTACGCGTTGGCTACGGTTGGTTACAGGACTATAACAAAAACAGCTATGTGTTTGATAAACCGGTAGCAGGTTCTTTAGATGGAGTTGACTATGAATTTGAAAAATATAAAGAAGAACCGAACGGTAGCTCCAAAGGTATTGAATCCACCATTATTCTATCGGCTTTGAATTTACTGAAGTTTATCAGCATCAATTCCACTTTGGATGTTCTTTTCCGGATGGGCGTTCCGGATCATTCATACAGTTTGGAAAACGAGAATAGAATAAATTTCCGTTTATTCCGCAATATTTCTGTGGATGTGAAATTTAATATTTCTTATGATGAAACCAAAAAGCCCTGGACTGTTTACGATTATACTACCTTCTTGCGTTTATCGCTGTTTTATTAAGAGGATTGATGCCCTGCAAAATAGCTAATAACACACTTTACCTGGAGGGAAGCTTAAATGCAGCTACAATTCCCTCTTTGTTAGAGGAGGTCAATTCGCTGCTGAAACATCAAAATCCCAATACGATTGACCTAAGTGGAGTTACTGTTTTGGATAGTGCCGGGGTTGCTTTTCTGGATGAAATAAATATTCGTTTGGCAGCCCAAGGATTATTACTGTATCAAGGAGCCAGCGAAGAAATTCAAGAAGTAATGGAGACCTTTTCTTCTCTTAAAGTAAAAGTGCCTGCCCCGGAAAGGAAAATGGGCTTTTTTGAGCAGATAGGGGATGCAGTTGTTGTTGCATATCATAATTTCTATGATGTAATGTTACTTGCCTCCGAAGTTTTTTATTGGGCGCTGATAGGAATTTTTAGCAGGAAAGGTCAACGGAAGGGCTCTTTTACAATTCAATGTTCGCTTTTAGGTTCACAGGCATTGCCGATTTTATCTTTGCTTTCATTTATCGTGGGCTTTATATTATCTTTACAGGCATCTGTGCAGTTGGCTAATTTTGGAGCCAATGTATTTATAGCAGACCTGATGGCATTTTCTATGGTGCGTGAAATTGCACCTTTAATTACGGCTATAATTGTTGCCGGTAGAAGCGGTTCAGCCATTGCTTCAGAAATTGCTACAATGCAAGTTACGGAAGAAATTGACGCCTTAAAGATAATGGCTTTATCTCCAGTCCGCTATGTTGTTGTTCCCAAATTTCTTGCCATCACTGTGGTAATGCCTATACTGGTTATGTTTTCCATTTTGGTTTCCGAGATTGGAGGCGGAATTATTGCCATAAATTACCTGGATTTAAGTATTTACACTTTTGTCCAGCGTTCCATAGATGTTTTAACTATGAAGGATATCGTAACCAGTTTTGGCAAAAGCATTATTTTTGCTTGGACGATTGTAGTGATTGGTGCCTATTGCGGTTTTCAAGTTAAAGGTGGGGCAGAGGGAGTTGGCAAAGCAACAACTTCTTCCGTAGTTGCCTCCATTTTTGCCGTAATCATCTGGGATGCCATTTTCAGCTTACTCTATCTATAAATTATGGAACCCGTTATCTCTATCAGGAATTTAACTGCCCAATATGGCGATTTGACAGTGCTGGATAATATCAATGCAGATATCTTTCCAGGAGAAATAACTGTTATTTTGGGGGGTAGTGGTTGCGGGAAAACAACGCTTATAAAGAATATTTTACGCCTTGTAGAACCGGTTGCGGGAAGTGTGAAATTTTGGGGAGAAGAGGTTTTGGATTTGGATGATATCCAGATGGCTAATATTTTACGGAGAATAGGAATGCTTTTTCAAAGCGGTGCTTTGCTCAATTCTCTTTCCATTTATGAAAATATCAGTATTCCGCTGGAATTGCATACCAAACTTCCCCGGTCGCTGATTGATAGAATAATTAAAGTAAAATTGAATCTGGTAAACCTCAGTGAAGCGCTATATAAATTTCCTTCTGAACTTTCCGGGGGGATGAAAAAAAGGGCTGCCTTAGCCAGAGCTATGGCTCTTGACCCGCAAATTCTTTTTTGTGATGAGCCCTCGGCAGGGCTTGACCCGTTAACTTCCGCCTCGTTGGATGAACTAATCTTAAGCTTGAAAAAACAGTTGAAAATGACTATTGTGGTTGTTACTCACGAATTAGCTTCTATCCATAGAATTGCCGATAAAATTATCTTTCTGGAGCAGGGTAAAATGCTTTTCAACGGAACTTTGGCAGAGGCACAAAAAGCAGGCATTCCTCAAATTGATACCTTCTTTGAGGTAGGCAGATTCTGAGTATCATAATTATTGCCGCTTACGACTTGAATCGGCTGATTGGCAAGAACGGAAAAATGCCCTGGAAAATTCCTGAAGACCTTATCAGATTTAAAACTTTAACGATGGGTCATCCTATTCTGATGGGGAAAAAAACCTGGTTTTCGCTAAGAAAACCTTTACCTGGAAGAGAGAATATTGTTTTAACCAGTGATGTTTCTTTTCAACCTCAAGGTGCAACGGCAGTTCATAGTTTGGAGGAGGCATTAACAATCATCGGGAGCCGAGAAACCTATATTATTGGCGGTGCCAGTGTATTCAAACAATTTCTGCCTCTGGCGGATAAAATGCTGATAACCCTTATTCATTCCGAATTTGAAGGTGATACCTATTTTCCCGTTTTTTCGGAAGAAGAGTGGCTTTTGCAGGAAAGTTCTTCTCTGCTTTCTGTTACCGGCTATCAATTAAGCTTTCAAACCTATATCAGAAAAATCCTGTAAAGGGAAGTGATAATATAAGAAGGAAACTGTTTTTGTTTTAACTCCTGCTCTTGAAATTTGCTGTTTAGTTAAAGAATAGTAGCAAGAGTGTTCCAAGATAAGCTTGCAGTTTACCGGATAGCTTTTGTAGAATCGTAAGAGAAAACTATCTTTCTTTTGCTTGCTTGTTTATTTTATGCAGTAGTAACGATTCCTTAACGATTCCTTAACGGGGCTAAGGTATCGTTAAAGAATCGTTAAAGAGTCGTTAAAGACAGGACTAAGGAACATAGATTTTGATATGAGAATACGGCTATTCAACTTTAGTTTGTGTAGATTTATGTTTTCGCAGGATTTACCAGCCATTATTAAACCTGAAACCCAGGATTATGCTTGACACAATCCTCTGCCGAAAAAAAAGATAAATTTCCGAAACGGGTATAAAGTTTCATTTCCCGAAATATAGATTAAAAAGGATACTAAAATGAAAGCAACTTTCAACGATGTTAAAGTGCGCATCCTTGCTTGTAAAGAGCCATATCAAGAACTCATTCAACGCCTTGAAATAATGGAAATTAAGCAGGATATGCCGGATGCTGCTTTTTTTCAGGAATTGCAAAAAATATGTTTGCAAAGCGAGGAATTCGCTACATTTCTGGAAGATGACCCTCAATTGAAAACAATCCCCTTAGAGCATCTTTCTTCCTGGCACAATGAATACTATGCCGCTTTGGCAAATTATGATAACTGCCTGGGAAATCCTGATTACGCAGTTAAACAATACGGTGAAGAAAAGGGTAGATTTATTGCCTCCGTCTATTACCAGTTTATGAATATGTTTGCATTGCAGGCAAACAGAAACTACCTGCAGCTGGAAGAAAATTTGCGCCTCTTTTATGCGTTATATAACAAGGCAGTTAACGGAATTATTGAGGTTAAGGATTGGATTCAGGACTACCGAAAATTGTTTCTGGAGAATTATAAAACAAAGCTCTATTACAAATTTTATCAAAATTTCTATCCCGAGGCAAACATCAATTATGATCTTATTCTGAATTCCAACCTGAAGGACTTGCGTTATCTATACCGCTATGGAATGTTTATTTCCGATGCCAGCATAAAAATGGCTCAATTTCTAAATTCCTATCCGGAACAAGAACTGATGGATATTGCCCGCTATATTGTTCAATGCTGGATTGATGGTTTCACTCGGGGACAAAAAGATTACCGGCAAAAAAAGACAGCTGCTATAATTGTTCCTTGCGGAATGGAACTTTTGGGTCGCCTTGTTTATAATGAACTGGAAAAAATAGGTATCAAAGGTCAATTCAATGTTCCCTACAAAATATATCAGAACAAGCAGTTTAGCTATGATCACCGTTTTGATAATGCCCTTATTTTAGATACAGATTTTGCCGATATGGCTATAGAGGTATATGCTGAAGTAGTTATGGAACTGCAGGAAGAGCTGAAAAATGATGCGGGACCCGTTTATATAGAACTTTTTGGCGAAACACCTTTCTCTCCGATTGTTAAAAACAGTGTTTTAACTCTTAGTAAAGAACAGCAGGATCTTTCCCGGAAAATGATATCCAGAAATACGCGAACCTATTATCAATACTATAAACGCGATCAAGCCAGCTTTTGCATTATTGCCTTCCCGTCACCGGAAATTGGAGAACAATTCCCGGAAATTTTTGCCGCTACCTTAAAAATTAACCTTTTAGATAGTATGCATTATGCCGAAATTCAACAGAAGATAATTGATGTGCTGGATAAAGCTGATTATGTAAATGTGAAAGGCAAACCGGGAAACGATACTGATATTAATGTGCAACTGCATACTTTGCAAAATCCGGATAAGGAAACCAACTTTGAGAATTGTGTGGCGGATGTTAATATCCCGGTTGGCGAGGTCTTCACTTCCCCCGTGTTGAAAGGCACAAACGGAACATTGCATGTGGCTGATATATATCTTAATTCTTTACGCTATTTTAATTTGAAGATTCACTTTGCCGATGGATGGGTGAAGGATTATTCCTGCACCAATTTTGCAGACCCGGAAGAGGGGGAAAAATATATTTATGAAAACCTGTTATTGCCTCATAAGTCCTTGCCCATTGGTGAATTTGCAATAGGAACAAACACTTTGGCATATCAGATGGCAAAAAAATATGATATTCTGGCTTTACTGCCAATTTTGATTATTGAAAAAATGGGACCTCATTTTGCCATTGGCGATACCTGTTACAGCAATGAGGAAGATAGCCCCCATCCCAGTTTTGTAAATGGGAAAGAGATGATTGCAGTGGATAACGAAAAATCCATTACCCGTAAGGAAGACCCCGTTAATGCCTATCTGCAAAAACATATAGATATCACTTTACCCTACGAAATGCTGGCTTCCATAACTGCGGTTACTAAAGAAGGCGAAAAATTTGATATTATTAGAGATGGCAGATTTGTTGTCCCGGGAACAGAAGAATTAAATATTTACCTGGATGAAGGTGTTTAAAGTTTAGCTGATTTGCCTGAGTGCTTCATAAATAATAATAGCAACAGAATTAGCCAAATTGATACTGCGAATTTTGCTGCTCATAGGAATGCGAATTCCCTGTTCGGGAAATTTGTTTAACAGCTCTATCGGCAAGCCCCTGGATTCAGGACCGAAAACAAAAACATCGTCCTTTTCGTAATTTACATTCCAATAACAGGTAGTTACTTTTGTGCTTGCCAGAAATATCCTTTCGGCAGGAAACGCGGCATATATTTCCTCAATACTGTTATGCACTTCCAGTTTGAGGTCTTGCCAGTAATCCAATCCTGCGCGTTTAAGAGATTTATCGTTTAGCAGAAAACGGATTGGTTTTATTAAATGCAAAGTGGCATCGGTGCCAACGCAAAGACGGCCTATATTTCCTGTATTTTGTGGTATTTCAGGTTCAAACAATACTATATGAAACATTTTTTAGCTCGCGTATCGGAGAACTCTGTTCCTTCGCCTTTTTTAGCAATCTGGTATCCGAAAAGCCGTCTCCAAAAATCCAGCCAGTTATTAATATTCTCTTGAATAGTAGTTTCGGTTAGGCGGTCATTAACGCTGTAAATAGTTAAGGGAAGAGCGGAAAAATGCATTGGTAAAAGCGTTTTACGGTTTGCAGGAAACATTCCTGATTTGTAGATTACCATTTTTTGCGTTTCGGGAGCAAGAAAGTGCTTCACAAACTTATTGCATAAAGCCGATTTCTTTGTGCCGCGATGAATTCCAATTGCCTCCACATATTGATAGCTTCCCTCTTTCAGCATAGAGACCTGGAAATTGCGGTTTGCAGGATCAAGTTCCTGTAAAAAAGCAGGAGTGGTATTATAACCAATCATCAAAGAACATTCTCCTCTTTTTAGCGCTTCCAGCATTTCGTTGGGAGTGGAATAGGTTTTGTAGATGTTTTTGCGTAAACTCTTCCACAGGTGTTCATAGCCCGCATTGCCAAAAAGAGCTATACTCCAAAACAGGGTGGAAAGTCCTAAACTGGAAATTTGGGGATCACAGACGGCTATTTGAGACAGGTATTTGGCATCTTGCAATTCGCCAAAGGATTGAGGTGGCTTTTGGATGATAGAAGAATTATAAACAAGACCGAGATTGCAATAAGCATAAGGAATTAGGCGTAAAGTGGGGTCAAAAATAGTTTCTTTTGTTAACAGGTCGGCATCTATTGTTTCTGCAGGGACAAAGTGAATTGCCAGAGTTTCGGATTGGGCAAAACTGTTGTCAATTCCAATTGCCAGATCAAATTTGCCGTAATTGGCTCTATTTTTAATAGCTTTGCTCAATTCTGCGGCGTTGGGGAATAGAACTATGTCCAATTGGCAGTCATTTCTCGTTTGGAAATCAGGGACTACGGAATGCTCCAATCCTGAAGTGCGAAATTCATTGGTGGCGAAAACGACTAACTTGTTTTTATAAACTTTTCCGTTTTGCTTGCCAACTTCTTTGCCGCAGGAAAATAATAATACTGCAAAAAGCAAAACAAGGTATCTGAACAGCTTCATTTAATATGCTCCAAAAAGAAGCCAGGCAACTATGAAATCCATCACTAAAATGGCTACCGAGGAATAGACCACAGTTAATGTTGTGGCTTTGCCAACTCCTTCGGCTCCTCCAATACAGCGGTCTCCATGATAACAGCCGAAACTGGTAATAATAAAACCGAAAACCAGGGATTTAACTAACCCGCCCCAAAGATCGGAAGGGATAAAGTAACTGCGCATATTATTAAAGAATGTATAATAATGAATTCCATAGCGAAGCCAGGAAAAATACCAGGCACAAATTATGCCCACAGCATTGGCAAAAACAGTTACTAAAGGAAAAGCAAAAATACCTGCAAGCATTCTGGGCATATAAAGAAATTCATAAGGATCAATATTCATACTTTCCAGGGCATCAATCTGTTCGCTAACACGCATCGTTCCTATTTCCGCAGTGATGGATGCACCAACTTTTCCGGTTAAAACTAAAGCAGTTAAAACCGGTGCCAATTCTATCATTGTAGATTTGCCAATCAGCACACTGAGCAGATTTACAGGGACATAACCCTTGGATTGATAAACTGCCTGTAATGCTGTTACAAGACCCGTAAAAGCAGCAGTTAAAAAAATCAGAAATAGGGAATCAAACCCAATCCGCTTAAATTGGATTAGAAATTCCTGATAGCGTTTTAACAGAGAGGGTATTTTGGCTAAACACTTTCCTACGAAGATGGTGTATTCCCCAATACCGGAAAAAAGATTACTGCTCATATTGCGTTTCAAGGGAGAAGAGAGTTTTGCAGAGGAAAGGGTTCCTTAGTTATTTGTGCAGAAAGAGCTCTTTTAGGTTTCGCTGTTTTTATTGCGGAGGAACGATGTCCTTCGTCAACACCGTTACTGCTCATATTTTGTTTCAAGGGGACGGAAAAGAGTGAATTCCTTTTCAAATCCCAATTCCAGATTGCCTGTAGCTCCGTGTCTGTTTTTACTGATAATAATTTCCGCGATACCCGTTTTTTGCGTGGTTTCCGGGAAATAATATTCATCCCGATAGATAAACATTACCAGGTCTGCATCTTGTTCAATGGCACCGGATTCTCTCAGGTCTGCCAGTTTGGGTTTTTTATCTTCTCTGTTCTCAGCAGCCCGATTTAGCTGAGAAAGAGCTATCACCGGAATTTTCATATCTTTGGCTAAGATTTTTAATGCTCTGGAGATTTCGGAAATTTCCTGTTGGCGGTTATCTTTTTCGCGGGTTAGCGTCATCAATTGTAAATAGTCAATCATAATTAGGTCTAATCCACCGATTTCAGCAGCCAGGCGTCTTGTTTTGGCTCTAATATCCAAAGGAGTGTTTGTTCCCGAGTCATCAATGTAAATGTGCTTGGAAGAAAGAACTTCCGATGCCTGCATAATCCGAATCAGCTTTTCTTCGTTCATTCCATAGCCCCGTAACATTCCATCCATTTTTACTTCGGAGGCGGAACTGAACATTCGCATAATTACTTCGTCTGCAGCCATTTCCATAGAAAAAACAGCAACTTTCTTATTCAGATTTACGGCAGCATTAGCAGCAATATTTAAAGCCAGAGAGGTCTTTCCCATTGCCGGACGGGCAGCTATGATGATAAATTGTCCTGGTCTGAAACCACCTGTAAAACGGTCTAAATCGGTAAAACCACTGCTCACGCCGGTAACAGGAACTTTAGTAGAGGCAATTTTATCTATATTATCCAGAACTTCCTGGCTGATTTGATCAAAACGCACAAAACCCTGATGACTGGGTAATTCAGCGATGGCGAAAATTGCCTGCTCTGCTTCATCTACAATTGATTTAACCGGTTTTGCCGCGGTGTAACAGTTTTCAATAATTCCATTGGCTGCTAAAATTAAATGTCGTAGTAACGCCTGATCTGTTACAATATTAAGATGGTAATCAAAATTAGCGGAAGAGACCACAAAATCGGCAATTTCGTTAATGTAAGGAATGCCCCCTACTTTTTCCAACAGGTTATTTCTTTCCAGGCGGTTAATTAAAGTTAATTGATCTATCTCAATCCCTTCAAAGAAGAGTTCTTGCATTGTGCGAAAGATTAGTTTATGCACATTGCGGTAAAAGTATTCTTCCTTTATTTTTTCTATGCCTTTGCTAACTACCTCACTATCTATAAGCATTGCGGAAAGCAAAGCTGCTTCGGCATTGATATCAGCAGGTAGAGCTCTTTCTGTTTTGGCTTTATTCAGTTTTTCCGCTTCGCTTTGTTTTGCCATTTCGTTAGCTCAAATACTTTTTTCGCATTGCGTCCGCAACGCAGGCAGGAACATAATCTTCCAAAGGTCCGTTTAAAGCAGCCAATTGGCGGATCATTGAAGAAGAAAGATACATATATTTTAAAGAAGGAACCAGGAAAATGGTCTCAATTTCAGGATTGAGTTTCTTGTTTGTAATCGCTAAGGAGAGTTCATATTCAAAATCCGAAACCGCTCTCATTCCTCTAATCATAATTCGGCAATTCTGGCTTTTGGCATATTCTACGAATAAACCTTGGAAAGTGCTTACTTTCACATTGGGGATATGTTCCGTCGCTTTTTGGCAAAGTTCATATCTTTCCTCTAAAGTGAACAGGGTTTCTTTTCCGGTATAATCAGCTACAGCTAATATAACTTCATCAAATATCTGACAGGCCTTCTCCAAAATATTCAGATGACCCAGAGTGAGAGGATCAAAAGTTCCAGGGTAAATTGCCTTAGACATTATTTACCCATAGCTCTTTGGCGGATTTCTTCAATTTCGGAAATCTCTTTGGGAATATTCTGCGAAAGCACGCAAAAACCTGTCTCTGTAACTAAAACATCATCTTCAATGCGAACACCCAATTTCTCTTCCGGAATATAAAGTCCCGGCTCCACCGTTATTACATTGCCAATTTCCAGGATAGAATTACGACCTCCAACATCGTGAGTGTCCATTCCCAAAAAGTGACTGATGCTGTGCATATAATATTTCGTTATTTCATCTTCATTGGTAATCAGACCAAGTTCAACAGCCCCCTTAGCTAATAAATTGCGAGCCGTTCTATTCAGGGTGGCAAGCTCAATTCCCGGTTTAATCATCTCAATAATCTTTTTCTGCACTTCCAAAACAACACTATAAACCTGTTTCTGGCGTTCACTGAAGGTTCCGCTGACGGGAAAACAGCGAGTAATATCAGCACTATAATTTAAATAGGAAGCGCCAACATCCATTAAAACCACCTCACCATTCTCTATTTGACATTCGTTTTTTTCGTAATGTAAAGTGGCAGCATTGATTCCGCTACCAACTATAGGAGCAAAACCCCATTGCTTAACTCCCATTCGTTGCAAACGGTAAAACATAATTGCTTCCAGTTCATATTCCATCATTGCCGGTTCCGCTTTTTCCAAAACATCCATAATTGCTTTTCCGGTAATGTCAATAGCCCGTTGCAGCTGTTGCAATTCCCATTCTTCTTTCACTTTGCGGAAAGGAGTAATAAGTGTTTCTATGGATTCCATTATAATATTAGGATAGCGTTTGCGGATGGGGGAGAGCTTGAAAAGCTGTCTTGAAGGTGGTTTATCCAATTCCTGGATGCCAATATTAGCCCAGATTTTAGAAATTATAGGGCAATATGCGGATAGTATTTCAAAAAACTCATCCAGATAGTGAATTTTGACCAAATCCAAACCGCTAATCTTAGCGGCTTCTTCACGGCTCATTCTTGTGCCGGTCCAAATTGCTTTTTCCGGATCGCTGCGTTGAATAAAAAGCATTTCCGTAACAAAATTCCGGTTGTTATAAGCAAAATAAATTGCCTCAGGTATCTCTAACCCGGTTAGATAGAGAAAGTCATTATCCTGCTTGAATTTCTCTAATTGTGCTTCTTCAGCAGCAAAAAGAATTATTGCTTCTTTATCATTCAGAGAGGAAAATATTTTTTCTCTCCGGGGAACAGTTATTTCAGCATTCATTGGCAATTCTCCTGTTTATTTTTCATTAGCTACTTTATTTCGGGAATTGATGGGTTTAATATATCCGTATTTTGGCTCATCGGTTAAAGATACTACTTCGGGGGTGATGGTACAGCTATTTATATCGGAACGGTCTGGAATACTAAACATTATTTTCAGCATAAATTTTTCCATAATGGAACGCAAACCACGAGCTCCGGTTTTTTGTTTGATAGCTGTTCGGGCAATTTCTTTAAGCGCTTCTTCCGAAAATTCCAGGCGCACTCCATCCATTTCAAAGAATTTTTGATATTGCTTGCAGATAGCGTTTTTGGGCTTCATCAAAATATCTATCAAAGCATCTTCGCTAAGTTCATGGAGAGTGCAAATAACCGGCATTCTACCAATCAGTTCAGGAATTAAACCATACTTCAAAAGGTCTTGCGGAACAGTATAATCAAAGATATTGGCGTCATTTCTATTTTTGCCTAATTCCACATCAAAGCCGATTGCTTTTTTATCCATTCGTTCCTTAATGATGCTTTCCAGCCCGAAGAAAGCTCCTCCAGCGATAAATAAGATGTTTTTAGTATCCATCTCAATAAAATCCTGCTGAGGATGTTTGCGGCCTCCTTTGGGGGGAACATTCACTTTGGTTCCTTCCAAAATTTTCAGCAATGCCTGTTGCACTCCTTCACCGCTAACATCACGAGTGATAGAAGGTGTTTCAGATTTCCGGCTGATTTTATCTATTTCATCAATATAAACAATGCCCCTCTCTGCTTTGGCAACATCATAATTGGCATTTTGTAATAAGCGCACCAAAATGTTTTCTACATCTTCACCTACATAACCTGCTTCGGTTAAAGTGGTGGCATCGGAAATAGCAAAAGGAACTTGTAAAAACCGTGCCAAGGTTTGGGCAATAAGTGTTTTTCCGCTTCCTGTAGGTCCAATCATCAGGATATTACTTTTTTCCAGATCTACATCATCGTCGTATTTCTGTTTGTAAATGCGCTTGTAGTGATTGTAAACAGCCACGGAGATGATTTCTTTGGCACTATCCTGACCGATTACATATTGGTCTAAATATGCTTTTATTTTACTGGGAACCGGTGCTTCAAATTCTTCCGGGTGAATTTCTTCTTTACTGGAATCAATTATATTGTGGCACATCACGACACATTCATCGCAAATGTTACCGGCAATTCCTCTGATTAGATTCTTAACTTCGTGTTCGCCTCTTCCGCAAAAGGAACAGGTTAAAGTTCTGTATTTATCCAAGGATTCCTCCTTTTATTCAGTTACTCGTTTTTGGGTTACTGTATTTCTTCTATATTATTCTTTTTCTTATACGGCTTAAATTTCGTCAAGCTATTTTCGCACGGAAATAACTTCATCTATAATTCCGTATTCTTTTGCCTCTTCAGCGCTCATAAAATAGTTCCGTTCTGTGTCTTCCAGAATTTTTTCTATGCTTTGACCGCTGTGAGTATGCAAAATTTCATTCATTCTACCCCGCAAATAGAGAATTTCTTTTGCCTGAATCTCTATATCGGTTGCCTGTCCCTGAGCTCCACCCATTGGCTGATGAATCATAATTCTGCTATTGGGCAGGGCAGTTCTTTTTCCGGGAGCACCGGCTGCAAGTAAAACAGCTGCCATACTTGCTGCCTGACCAATACAGATTGTACTTACGCTGGGCTTAATATATTGCATTGTATCATAGATAGCAAGTCCGGCAGAAATAACTCCCCCGGGACTATTAATATACATATAAATATCTCGCTCAGGGTCTTCACCTTCCAAATGAAGTAATTGGGCAACAACCGTATTTGCCAAATTATCTTCAATCACTCCCCCAACGAAGACGATTCTGTCTTTTAGTAATCGGGAATAAATGTCGTAGGCACGTTCCGACCGACCTACCTGTTCTATAACGATTGGGACAAAACTCATTGTTCCTCCTCCCTTATTTCTGTCTCGGGTTCCAGATTGTTTTCTTCTTCGGTTTCTTCTTTAATCACAAACTCACAGGTTTGAGCGATTTTTCTTAAGATCCAGTATTCTTTAGCATCAGTAGCAATATCCTCAGAAGACATATCTTTCAAATAATGTTCTTTATACGCTTCCGAGCTCATATTCTTGGAAATAGCTAAATGGGTTATGTGTTCTTCTATCATTTCCTGGTTAAGCTCAATAGGCATAATTCGTAATAGATTATTGGTAATATATATTTTTATTAAGGTAGAAGCATAAGCTATGTAGAGATACTGATGATAATATTCCCGGATATTTTCATCTTTAATATCCTTCATTTGGTCTTCTACAATATATGTTAGCATTTTAATGGGTAATTCAAACTTGTTTTCCAAATAAAGCTTATCTACCAGAGCTTCATTTTCTACATCTATATTGTAATGTTCATTTTTCAACCTTAAATCCTCTCTGATTTTTGCTTTCATATCTTCCAAAGAATCAAATTCCATATCTTTGGCAAATTCATCATCAAGTTCCGGATATTCTGTTCTGGAAATACTATTTACCATTAGTTTGCAATCATATTCTGCCTCATTATCCAGCGGAAGTTCATAATCTTCAGTGGCTTCCATAATATCTTTTCCGGTTAATTTTACTTGCAATGTTTCACCAATATTCAGGTCTAATAATTCCGGCAGCGTTCCCGGTTCATCATCTATTCCAGCATAGAGGGTACCTGTCCTGTTATAAGTTTCATTATTATGTTGAAAAGATATCTCTACCTTTACTTGATCATCTTTCAATGCTGTTTCTACATCAATCACCCGGCAATTTGAGGATTGTAATCTTGCAATAAAATCATCCACTTCTTTTTCCAAATCCTTCGGTTTATATGAAACAGTTAAACCCTCTATCTGTTTGAATTCAATAAACGGTTCATGTTCAATCTCTACTTGGATTGTCATATCACTGCCTTTTTCCCAATTGATGTCTTTTATATCAGGCATAGCAAGATATTTTATGTTATTTTCCGCAACAACTTTCTTGAAGACCTCAATTACATAATCTTCAATAAAATAGTCCTTTATTTTATCTGCATACATCCTCTCAACGGTATTAAGCGGAGCTTTACCTTTCCGAAAACCTGGAACACTAAAATCCTTTGCTGCATTTTGCAGAAATTTTGCGTATGCCACATCAACTTCCGCAGAAGGAATAAGAAGATTAATGTCCTTGGTTACTGCATTTACTTGATTGATTTCTACTTGCACTCTTTTCTCCTGTATCTTTTAGCTTAAAAATTTGGTGCGAAAGAGGGGACTTGAACCCCTATGAGTTATCCTCACTGGATCCTAAGTCCAGCGCGTCTGCCAATTCCGCCACTTTCGCACTCATTTTATTATAAACTAAACCAAAGAAAATAACCTTGCCCTTCTGTCAAGTGCTGCGTTATTAGTTTGCTATATAAGGATTAAGAAAGGACGAAAAAATTATATTGACAGGATACAAGCAAAATTTTATTCAAACAATAGAATATTTGGTGAGGATAACATGCCTTTTCACAATGAACTATTTTACATAACCCATATAGAAAATATTCCATCAATAATGAAAAATGGGATTATGTGTTATGAAAGAGCAAAAAAATTAAAGCATAAATCAATTGCCTTGGAAGAAGTTCAAGAAAGAAGAGATAGAAAAAAAATACCCAATGGGAGAATGCTTCACGAGTATGTTAATCTCTATTTTAATCCGAGAAATCCTATGATGTATAAGCGTAAAGCATATTATAAAGAAATATGTGTTTTATCTGTAAATCCGATTATTTTAGAATGTGAAGGTGTAGTTATTTCAGATATGAATGCAGCCAGAAATATTTGTAGATTTATGGAACCTAAAACAGCGCTTTTGACCCTTGATTTTAATGAAATATATATTGAAAATTGGAATTCAGCTGAAGATGAAGAAAAATATCGCTTAAAGGGCTCAGTATGCGCTGAAGCATTAATACCGGATAGGGTTTCCTACGAATATATTCAATGCTCTTATATAGCAGATTCTGAGCTTATAAACATTTTTATTGAATATGGTTTTGATAAACCTGTTCTGTTAAAACCCAATATGTTCTTTAGATAAGGGAGGATGGAATGATAAAAGTTTTAACTGGGGATATTTTAAGCAGTTCTATGCAAACCAAAGTTAATACCGTTAACTGTGTTGGAGTTATGGGTAAAGGAATAGCAAAACTTTTTAAACTGCAATATCCGGAAATGTATGAAGATTATGTAGATAGATGTAAAGCAGGAGAAGTTCAAGAAGGCATTCCCTATCTCTATAAAGATATTTTTGGCAATCAGATATTGAATTTCCCTACTAAAAAACATTGGAAGGATTTATCTAACCTTGAAAGCATTAGCAAGGGACTGGATTATTTTATCCAACATTATCACGACTGGGATATTAATTCCATTGCATTTCCACCTTTAGGTTGTGGAAATGGAGGTCTATTATGGCAGCAGGTAGGTCCTGTTATGTATCAAAAGCTTTCTCAAATAGATATTCCGGTGGAAATTTATGCTCCCTACGGCACTGAAAGAAAGTATCTGACCCGGGAATTTTTATGCTCATCACCCGATTTATCTAAACCAGCCCAAACTTTAGATAGGGAAATATTACCTGGTTATATCGCCATTCTGGAAATTTTGTACCGTTTGGAAAAAATGAAATATACTGTGAATATTGGTTATACGATATTTCAAAAAATCTGTTATCTTTCGGATTTGGCAGGGATAGATACAGGACTTCAGTTTAAAAAAGGAAAATTCGGTCCTTATTCTCCAGATATAAATAAACTTCATCATTTACTTAGTAGGGAAAACCTAATATCTATTGCTTCCAAAGGTAACCAGATAGCCATTAAAACAGGAATTGAATACCCTAATCTCAGAATTAAAAGTAAATCAATAATCTCACAATATGAAAGTATTATTGCTAAAGTTGTTGACCTGTTCAGTAGAATAAAATCTACTAAACACGCTGAAGAAATCGGGACTATAATCTATGCTTTAGAAGAGCTTGCTCAAGGTAGTAAAACTAACCTCGTTTCGGAAATGGATTTTTACAATTATATTTTAAGCTGGAAAAAGCAATGGAACACTCCTGAAAAAAAGGAATCTATCGCCTATACTATCAGATATCTTGTTATTCAAGGATGGATAGATATTGCTTATAGCGAAGAACTACCGGTTGATTATTACTAAATAATGGTGGGGACTTTTCACCCTTTTTTAGGATGTTTTAACTCCCAATTTTTACCTGTTTTCAATGCAAACCATGCATTTCTTGAAAATCAAATAGGAATATTCTTTATTTACTGGAAGAATTGGCTAACTCAAATAAAAACCTGCCATTAGAAAATTGAATAAATATCAATCCCAAAGAGAACCCGTAATTTTCTCAATAAAACTCCAATATGACTCCCGTATCGTTCCGGTATCGTGATATGGGAACGATACGGGAATCTCATTAACCGCGTATCGCAAATAAGAAGGATTTGTTACATAACTATTTTTGGGATGGGAAAAAAAGGTGAGGCAAATATTTATTTAAGAGAGCTTGCCTGCTATTAGCAAATGTTTTATTATGCTTTTAAGAGAGCATTATCAATCAGCCGTGTTTTTCCGATATAAACTGCCAGCATAATACGCGTATCTTCATCGGCTACAGTAGGTTCTTGTAGCGAATTAGAATCCACGAAGCTGATGTAATCAATTTTGCCACCGGAGCTTTCAATTATTTCTTTTGCCCTATTTTTTAACAGAGAAACATCTTTTAACCCCTGTTTATATAGAGTTTGGGATTCCTTAATTGTCTGATACAAACATAATGCCTGTTTACGCTGTTCAGGATTGAGGTAGATATTACGGCTGCTCATTGCTAATCCATCGTCTTCTCTAACAATGGGACAGGAAACTATTCGGGTATTGCAATTCAGGTCTTTAAGCATTGTTTTCAGCACTGTAACCTGCTGGAAATCCTTTTCTCCCATAAACATTAAATTGGGTTTAATAAGATTAGTGAGCTTCAAAATAATTGTAGCCACTCCTCTGAAATGCCCCGGACGGCTTGCTCCGCAAAGAATTGAGCTGAGACCTTCCACATTTACCCAGGTTCTATATGGTTCCGGATATATTTGTTGGGGAGAAGGATGAAAAACATAATCCACCCGATACTTTTTCAGCAATTCCAAATCCCTTTGCAAATCCCGCGGATAACTGGTAAAATCTTCATTAGGTCCAAACTGCGAAGGATTTACAAAGATGGAAACAACAGTTGTATCACATTGTCTATTTGCCTCCGCTACCAGGGAAAGATGCCCTTGATGAAAATATCCCATCGTCGGAACAAAACCAATTTTCTTGCCCCTATCCCATTTATTACTGATTTCCTGCATTTGCAGAATGCTTTCAATAATCTGCATTAGAGAATACTCTCTATTTTATTATTAGCGGTTAAAACTACTACGCACGGTTTATGATGCTGCATTTCTGCCTCATCCAATAAGCCATAAGTCATAATGATAACTTTGTCTCCAACCTGAACTAAGCGCGCCGCTGCTCCATTAATTCCAATAATTCCGCTGCCGCGTTTGCCCTTAATAATATATGTGGAAAAACGGCTTCCGTTGGTGATGTCAAATACATCTACCCGCTCAAATTCCCGCATTCCACTCTTCTCCAATAAATCTTCATCTATTTTGATACTGCCATTATAATTCAGGTCACATTCTGTTACTGTAGCCCGATGCAGCTTTGCTAAAAGGATTTGCCGTAGCATCTATTTTCTCCTGTTTTTTTTGTCCTTAATATCCAAAGCACTGCTTTTGTCAATAAAATTCCCTATAATGCAAACCCTTAAAAAAATAATTTGCATATCTAAGGAGTTGGATTATAATATAATTATGAGAGGTTG
>DAONFA010000031.1:0-14580 GCA_035403355.1 Candidatus Cloacimonas sp.
AGCAATTGATTTGTAATCAATAGGTTGGGGGTTCAATTCCCTTCATCGGCTCCAGAAATTATAGGCGTGGAGAGGTTCCCGAGTGGTCAAAGGGATCAGACTGTAAATCTGCTGTCGGATGACTTCGGAGGTTCGAATCCTCCCCTCTCCACCAGTAAATTTTGGAGTAATAAAAGAAAAGCGGGAGTAGCTCAGTTGGCTAGAGCATCAGCCTTCCAAGCTGAGGGTCGCGGGTTCGAACCCCGTTTCCCGCTCCAAAATTTTTAAGTGTAAGCTCAAGTAGCTCAGCAGGTAGAGCACCTCCTTGGTAAGGAGGAGGTCACCGGTTCAAGTCCGGTCTTGAGCTCCACTTTGAAAAATAGATTGATGTTTTTAATATCATCATCTATTAAATTAAGAGGAATATATATGCCTGATGGTATATATTTTTAGATTAAGAAAGAATACGAGACGGGCTTGTTATAAGAAAATCAAGTCCAGGAGGAACAATGGCAAAAGAGAAATATGTTCGAACTAAGCCACATCTGAATGTGGGAACAATTGGTCATATTGACCATGGAAAAACAACGCTAACTGCAGCGATGACTTTGTATCTGAGTAAAAAAGGCGGTGCAAAATTCCGTTCTTTTGACAGTATTGATAATGCCCCGGAAGAAAAAGCCCGCGGAATAACTATTGCCACAGCTCATGTTGAATATGAAACAGAAAAAAGACATTATGCTCATATTGACTGTCCCGGTCATGCTGACTACATTAAAAATATGATAACCGGTGCAGCTCAAATGGATGGAGCTATTTTAGTGGTGAGTGCAGATGACGGACCAATGCCTCAAACCCGTGAGCATATTTTGCTTGCTCGTCAGGTTGGTGTTCCGGCAATAGTGGTCTTTATGAACAAATGTGATTTAGTTGACGATCCTGAATTGCTGGATTTGGTAGAAATGGAAGTGCGGGAATTGCTTGAAAAGTATGAATTTCCCGGTTCCGAAATTCCTGTAATTCGCGGTTCAGCTCTTAAAGCCCTAAATGGAGATCCTGAAGCCGAACAACAAATTCAAGCTCTTCTGGATGCCGTTGATAGTTATATTCCACTACCGGAACGTCCTGTGGATAAGCCCTTCCTGATGCCCGTGGAAGATGTTTTCAGCATTCCGGGTAGGGGAACTGTGGCTACAGGCCGTGTAGAAAGAGGCGTTATCAAAGTTGGCGATAAAGTTGAACGCGTGGGTATTAGAGAAACAGTAGAAACAACCTGCACGGGTGTGGAAATGTTCCGTAAACTTCTTGATGAAGCCCAAGCTGGCGATAATATCGGTGTGCTGTTACGCGGTTTCGGTAAAAAAGATGTAGTACGGGGAATGGTTTTAGCAAAGCCCAAATCCATTACTCCACACACTAAATTTATTGGTCAAACCTATATTTTAACCGAAGAAGAAGGTGGAAGGAAAAAACCCTTCCAAACCGGTTACCGTCCTCAATTTTATTTCCGTACTACTGATGTTACCGGTAGTTTAACCCTTCCCGAAGGTGTTAAAATGGTTATGCCAGGAGACAATGTAGAAATTCAGGCAGAACTAATCACTCCCATCGCCATGGAACAAGGATTGCGTTTTGCTATCCGGGAAGGTGGTCATACCATCGGTAGCGGTGTGGTCTCACAAGTAATGGTATAAAAAACCGGATACAGAATAATGAGAGATATAATAATCCTTGCTTGCGAAGAATGCAAGAACCGAAATTATACTACAACCCGTAATAAAAGAAAGCATCCGAACAGGATGGAGCTGAAAAAATATTGCCCCACCTGCCGGAAGCATACTGTTCATAAACAGCGTTAAGAGAATTCCTGATATAATGTTGCACAGGACAGTAGTTCAACTGGTAGAGCACCGGTCTCCAAAACCGGGGGTTGCGGGTTCGATTCCTGCCTGTCCTGCCACAACATTTTTGGGGTTATTAACTTCGGGGACAAATTTTCTTTCCGCAAACGAAGGGAAGTAATAATATGAAATTTGAAAAGATAAGCCATTTCTTCAGAGATGTGCGTTCAGAAATGAAATGCGTAAGCTGGCCTAATAAATCAGACCTTAAAGAAGGGACACTGGTAGTTATTATAATGTCAGCCATAGTAGCCATTTTTTTATCCCTTGTTGATTTTGGTTTTACCAAGATTATAGAACTGATATTTTAAGGAATGGGTGCAGGCAGATGAAGTGGTATGTAATTCATACCTATTCTGGTCACGAAAATAAGGTTAAGACCGCAATAGAAAAAGGTTTGATCGGCACTCCTATGGAAAAACAGGTAGGCCGTTTACTGGTTCCGGTGCGAAAAACATTTGTGATTAGAGAAGGAAAAAAGATTGAACGCGATAAGAAACTTTTTACTTCTTATGTGATTATGGAAGCAGATTTAACTCCGGAACTAAAGACCTATATCCTTCAAATTGCGGGAGTAACAAGTTTTTTGGGAATAAATAAAGAACATAAAGAACCCATACCCTTATCTCAGGAAGAAGTGGATCGCCTTTTAGGAATTACCGATCCCAACCGCGATATAAAGGTCTATTCTTTTATGCCGGGGGATATGGTGAAAGTAAGTTCAGGTCCTTTTACCGATTTTGAAGGTATTGTGCAGAAAACCACGGAAAACGGAACAAAATTGATTATTGAAGTGACTGTGTTCGGACGGAAAACTCCGGTGGAATTGAATGCCAACCAGGTTGAACTAATCAAAAAATAAATGAAGATATAAATAGAGGTAGAAAAAAATGGCTAAACCCAAAGATGCCGTAGCGATTATTAAACTGCAACTTCCTGCTGGAAAAGCTACTCCGGCTCCACCCGTGGGGCCTGCTTTAGGTCAGGCGGGAGTAAATATTCCGGAATTTTGCCGTCAGTTCAATGAAAAGACAGCTGATGAGGCAGGGATGGTATTTCCTGTTGTAATTTATGTTGCCAAAAATAAATCGTTTACATTTGAAATAAAAACCCCTCCAGCTGCAGTGCTGATTAAAAAAGAAGCCGGATTAGCTACCGGGAGTGCTACTCCCAATAAAGTTAAGGTAGGTAAAATTACTAACGAGCAGCTGAAAAATATAGCCCAATTAAAAATTAAAGATATGAACTGTCATTCCCTTGAATCTGCTATGAGTATGATCGCTGGAACTGCAAGAAGTATGGGTGTTACAATTGAGAACTGATACTTCTATTGCAGGAGATAGTATTCATAAGGAGAGTCAATGAAACATAGTAAAAGGTATAATGTTGCCTACACGATGTTTGACCGTCAGAAAAGATTTGATCTGAACGAAGCCGTTAAACTGCTGAAGAGCTTACCTGCTTCCAAGTTTAATGAAACCGTTGAGCTGCATTTCAATCTGGGTGTTGATCCTCGTAAAGCAGATCAGCAAATTCGTAATTCTTTAGTCCTACCTAACGGGACAGGAAAAGAGATGCGGGTTCTGGTCTTTGCCGAAGGTGACAAGGCAGAAGAAGCCAAAAGAGCAGGAGCCGATTATGTTGGTGTGGATGATCTCATTGAAAAAATCACAGCCGGATGGTTTGATTTTGATGTAGTGATTGCCACTCCCAATTTAATGGGTAGAATTGGAAAACTGGGACGAGTTCTTGGTCCCAGAGGGTTAATGCCCAACCCCAAAGTAGGAACAGTTACAATGGATGTAGCGAAAGCAGTGCAGGAAGCAAAAGGCGGTAAAATAACCTACCGCGTAGATAAATTTGCGAACTTGCATATCCCTGTGGGGAAATTGGGTTTTGAGGAAGATAAGCTGAAAGAAAATATTAAAGCTGTTCTTACCTCTGTGTTACGAGATAGACCATCCACTTTGAAAGGGGTCTATATTAAAAGCATAACCCTCTGCACCACAATGAGCCCCGGAATCAAAATCCAGGTCGCAAGCGCAACCTCGGAAGCAAGAAGCTAAGGGAGTATTAACAATGGTGCAAAGTGTTAAGTATGACATAGTGAAGGACTTGACTGAAAGGTTAAGTAGCGCAAAAGCGATTGTATTGGTAGATTACAAGGGAATAAATATTGTACAGGTGAATCAATTGCGCAACCGTTTCAGAGAAAGTCAAGCGGATTACTTTGTCCAGAAGAATACCCTGATCAAAATTGCTCTTAACAGTTTGGGTATTACTGAACTTGATCCCTATCTTCAGGGACCAACCGCTGTGGCAGTAAGTAAGCTGGATGAGGTATCTCCTGCCCGCGAGATAATCAAATTTTTGAAAGAGGTGATGGAAGATAAGAGTTATCCTTCGTTCAAAGCAGGTTATATAGCAGGACATCTTTTCAGCGCTGCGGAACTGACTGCTTTGGCAAAACTGCCATCCCGCGAAGAATTGCTTGCTAAAGTGCTTTTCGGTATGAATGCACCGCTAAGCAACTTTGTAAGTATCAACCAAGGTATCATTCGCAAATTTGTGTATGCTGTTGATGCCATAGCCAAAAAACAAGCTGAAGCCAGCTAAGAAAAATTATTCATATATCCGATGGAGGAACAATGTCCGATAAAAAGCAACAAGTAATTGATCTGATTAAAGAGATGACAGTTCTTGAGCTCTCTGAATTAGTGAAAGAAATGGAAGAAATATTTGGCGTTTCCGCTGCTGCACCAGTAGTTGCCGTTGCCGCAACTCAAGGTTCCGGCGCAGAAGGTGGAGAAAAAGAAGAACAGACAGAATTTGATGTGATTTTAACCAGTGCCGGAGAAAAGAAAATCAATGTGATTAAAGTTGTGCGCGAAATCACTAAGCTTGGGTTGAAAGAGGCAAAAGACCTCGTAGATGGAGCTCCCAAGATGGTTTCGGAGAAAGTTAGCAAGGAAGAAGCCACTTCCATTCAGAAAAAACTTGAAGAAGCCGGTGCAACTGTCGAAGTTAAATAACCAAACCATTATCGGAATAAAGGTCCAAAAAAAGTCCGCAGGGACTTTTTTTGGACTGTATTCGCAACTAAACCATCTTCAAAATATGGCTTGGATAACAAGCAAGATAACTCCAATTTCCTGATTGGGACAACGCCGAAAAACAGCGTGAGAAGAAAGAAGAACAAACAATTAAGAGCCAATATCTTGGTTTTTAAAAACCAAAAAGGAGAGAGCTTTTGAGAAAGATCAAAAGTTATTCCCGAATATCCGGAAGATTTGCAGAATTAGGTATTCCTGAAGTAGAAATACCTAATCTTCTGGCTATGCAGGTAGATTCCTTCAATGATTTTTTACAGAAGGACATTCACCCTCAACGCAGAGAGAAAAAAGGGCTGCAGGCAGTATTTGAAAACACTTTTCCCTTAGAGGATACGAAAGGTAACTTCCTGCTGGAATTCATTGAATACAGTGTGTTGCAAGAGAAATATTCCCTGGAAGAATGCCGCGAGAGAAACCTGACCTACCAGGCACCATTAAAAGCAAAAATGCGGTTGAGTATTTTTGAAACTAATGAAGATATACGCGAGCATAAAGATACTTTGGAACAGGAAGTATTCTTAGGTGAAATTCCTTTGATCACCGAACAGGGCACCTTTGTAATAAATGGTGCCGAAAGAGTAATTATATCACAGTTACAGCGTTCCCCGGGGGTATTTTTTTCGGAAGAAAAGCACCCCAGCGGAAAAACGCTCTATTCTGCAAAAGTGATTCCTTACAGTGGTTCATGGCTGGATTTTGATATAGATATTCACGATGTTATGTTTGTACATATAGATAAAAGGCGTAAACTTCCCGTTACAACTCTTTTCCGGGCAATCGGAATTTCCACTAATGAGGACTTAAGAAAGACCTTCTATAAATCTGAAATATTGAATTTGAAAGAAGCCAAAGGCAGGCATTTATATGCTGATATCTATGAACCGGATAATCCTGCACCGATAGCATTAGCTAATGAACAGGTGACGGATACACTAATTAAAATTCTTACGGAAAAGCAAATTGATAAAGTGGAAGTGATTGAATACGATTATGAGATTGCCAGAAAAGTGCTGGAGAACACTTTGGCAAAAGACCCTACTACCAATCAAGAAGAAGCTCTGAAAAAAATATACAGCTTAATTCGCCCCGGCGAAGATGCTCCTCTGGAGGCAGCCAAGCAACTTGTAGATAGAATGTTTTTTAATGAAAAACGCTACAATTTGGGAGAAGTAGGTCGTTACAAAATCAATACCCGCTTAGGAATTGATGTTGACCCCACAGTGAAGACCCTTACCGTTGAGGATTTTGTTCATATTTTTATAACTCTGATTAATATCTATCACGATGAAGATGAAGTAGATGATATAGATAATTTGGCAAACCGCAGAGTTCGGACTGTGGGAGAATTGCTGCAAGAACAATATACAATAGGAATGGCTATGGTTTCCAGAATAATTCAGGAACGGATGGCTATTTCCAATATTGACGAAATTACCGTTCACGATTTGGTGAATAGCAATGCCCTAATTTCTGTAGTGCAGTCGTTTTTCTTAACCGGTCAGCTCTCTCAATTTATGGAACAGACAAATCCCCTGGCTGCTTTAAGACATAAGCGTGCATTATCTGCATTAGGACCTGGTGGTTTGGCTCGCGAAAGAGCCGGTTTTGAAGTCCGAGATGTGCATTCTTCACACTATGGAAGAGTTTGCCCCATTGAAACACCTGAAGGACCTAATATCGGTTTAATTGTTTCTCCTGCAATTTATTCCCGCATTAACCATTTGGGCTTTATAGAAACTCCCTACCGGAAAGTAAAAAATGGTTGCGTTACAGATGAATATGAATATTTGGATGCCTCTCAGGAAGAGAAATATATTATCGCTCAAAGCGATGTGCATTTAGACGATAATCGTAGAATAACAGATGAGATAATTTTTGCCAGAGACCGGGGTGACTTTGTGCAGGTTAGCCCTAACAGCGTGCAATATATGGATGTAGCTCCTCAACAGATGGTTTCTGTTTCAGCAGCTATGATTCCGTTTCTGGAACATGATGATGCCAACCGTGCCTTGATGGGTTCTAATATGCAACGCCAGGCAGTTCCATTAATCAACCCTCAGGCACCTGTAGTTGGAACGGGTATGGAAAAAATAGTTTCTATGGATACTTCTTCCATAGCAGTTGCCCCTTATGATGGAATTGTTACTCAAGTTACTTCTGCCTATATAGATTTGAAACCGATAAACGAAAAAGATGAAGCATATTACCTTTCTACGGGTAACCGTATTCATCTGAAGAAATTTGTGAGAACTAATCAGGATACCTGTACCAATCAACGGCCCATTGTGAGCGTTGGAAATACCGTGAAAAAAGGTCAGCCCATTTCGGATGGTGCTTGTGTGGAGGATAACCGTTTAGCGCTTGGTACCAATTTACTTGTTGCCTTTATGCCCTGGTATGGATATAATTATGAAGATGCCGTTATTTTAAGTGAAAAAGTAGCACGCGAGGATACGCTCACTTCCATCTATATTGAAGAATTGGAAGTTTTGGTGCGGAATGTGAAAAACGGAAGAGAAGAACTGGCTTACGATATACCCAATGTTCCAGCACAGGCATTAAGAAATTTGGATAAAACAGGTATTATTAGAGTGGGAAGTGTAATTCATGCTGGAGATATAATTGTGGGTAAGGTTACTCCCAAAAGTGTGGAAATTGACCCCTCTCCGGAAGAAAACCTGATGCGAGCTTTATTTGGAGACCGGGCCGGAGATTTTACCAACAGCTCTTTAAAAGCCAAACCCGGTATGGAAGGTGTGGTAATAGATGTAAAGGTTTTTTCTCGTTTGGAAGAAGGCAGCGATTTGGAAGAAGAAAATGAAGACAAGGTAGAGAAACTGAAAGACGAATTAGCTTTACGCCGTAGTAAAATTGAAGAATTTAAAGAAGAAAAGCTGGCTTCTGTCCTGGTAGGGCAAATAGCCAAAAACATCTGGGATGAAAAAAGCAATGTTCCCTATATCGTTCCCGGAAAAAAGATTACGAAACAGGATATAAAACGCATAAACTTCAAAAAGCTTGATCTGGATGTGGAACTGGTTGAAGATAGAGAAGTGAACGACTATATCTATTCCCAGATCGTCTTAAAAATAAAGCAGTCCCTTGAACAAAGCGATAATATCTATAAAAAATCCCGCGAACGCATTAAACATGGAGACGAACTTCAATATGGCGTGCGGAAAATGGTTAAAGTGTATGTAGCCAAAAAGCGCAAGATAGAAGTTGGCGATAAAATGGCAGGACGCCATGGTAATAAAGGTGTCATTTCTATCATTGCCCCCATAGAAGATATGCCTTTTATGGAAGATGGCACACCCGTAGATATAGTGCTGAATCCTTTGGGAGTTCCTTCCCGAATGAACATCGGGCAAATTATGGAAACCCATTTAGGTTGGGCTGTTAAAACCCTGGGCTTTGAAGTGGAAACCCCGATTTTTGACGGTGCCAGCATAGACGATATCCGTTCCGAATTGAAAAAAGCAGGTCTTCCGGAAGATGGTAAAACAATTCTGTATGATGGTAAATCCGGAGAGCCCTTCAAGGAAAGAGTAACGGTGGGAATTATTTATATGATGAAACTGAATCATCTTGTAGCTGATAAAATGCACGCTCGTTCCACGGGACCCTATTCCCTAATTACCCAACAACCCTTAGGCGGAAAAGCTCAACATGGAGGTCAGCGCCTTGGAGAAATGGAGGTTTGGGCTTTGGAAGCTTATGGTGCAGCCCATGTTCTGGAAGAAATGTTAACTATTAAAAGTGACGATGTGGATGGCAGAAATAATGCCTTCAAAGCTATTACCCGCGGTGAAAATCCACCTCCTGCCGGAGTGCCTGAATCCTTTAATGTTCTCATCAGCGAACTGAAATCGCTGGGCTTTGATATTGAATTTATCAAAGAAGAAGAGAACGCATAGAAGGAGGGAAAATGTTAAAAGAAAATAAACGCGAAATTAAGCCCAATGAATATGATGCAGTGCGTATCAAGATTGCCTCCCCTGATGTAATCAGGCATGAATGGTCACACGGAGAAGTTACTAAACCCGATACCTTGAACTACCGGACTCTCAAACCTGAGAAGGACGGTTTGTTTTGTGAGAGAATATTTGGTCCCGAACGAGATTATGAATGCGCCTGCGGAAAATATAAAAAGAAAAGGTTTCAGGGCACTGTTTGTGATCGCTGCGGTGTTCTCGTAACAAGTTCCAGGGTGCGTAGAACCCGCATGGGACATATAGATTTGGCAGTTCCCATTGCCCATATCTGGTTTGTGAAAAGTGCCCCCAGCAAAATTGGCACCCTATTGGATATGACGGTTAAAGACCTGGAAAGAGTTCTTTATTACGAATCCTTCATTGTTATTGACCCGGGAGACAGTCCCTTTGAAAAGATGGAACTGCTGGAAGTGGATGAGTATTATGAAATTAAGGATAAAGTGGGAGATAACTTTCTGGCTTTAATGGGGGGTGAAGCAGTTCGGGAATTGCTGAAACGCATAAACCTGAAAAATGAAGCGCTGGACCTCAGAACCCGGCTTAAATTTGAAGAATCGGCTTTGCGTAAGCAGAAGTTAATCAATAAACTGAAAATAGTGGATGCCTTCATAAAAAGCGGCAATCGTCCCGAAGATATGATTTTAGAAGCATTGCCTGTGCTTCCTCCAACATTAAGACCTTTGGTTCCTTTGGAAGGTGGACGCTTTGCCACTGCTGATTTTAATGATTTATACCGAAGAGTTATTACCCGAAACAACCGTCTGAAAGCATTACTGGAAATCCGTGCCCCGGAAGTTATTCTTCGCAATGAAAAAAGAATGCTGCAAGAAGCAGTAGATGCTTTAATTGATAATAGCAGAAAAGCTCGTCCCGTTAGAGGCAGAGGTAATAGGCCCTTAAAGTCGCTTACAGACCAGTTGAAAGGTAAGCAAGGCCGTTTTCGTCAAAACCTGTTAGGTAAGCGAGTGGATTATTCCGGACGCAGCGTAATTACTGTAGGACCGGAGCTAAAGCTTTATCAGTGTGGTCTTCCCAAAGAAATGGCAGTGGAACTTTTCAAACCCTACCTGATTGAAAAACTGCAAAAAATGGGAGAAGTGGATAAAGTTAAAAATGCCAAAAAACTGATAGAGAAAAAACAACCCGAAATTTGGTCTATTCTGGAAGAAGTAATTAAGGATTATCCCGTTTTGCTAAACCGGGCTCCTACTCTTCACCGCTTGGGAATTCAGGCATTTATGCCTATTTTAACGGATAATAAAGCCATCCAGTTACATCCTATGGTCTGCGTTCCTTTCAATGCTGATTTTGACGGAGACCAAATGGGTGTTTATATACCCCTTTCTCTGGAATCTCAAATTGAAGCCAGAGTCCTGATGCTTTCTACACGCAATTTGTTGTTGCCGGCTAATGGAAGATTGGCGATGGCGGCTAATCAGGATATTGTTTTGGGCTGTTATTATTTAACAATGGAAGAAACACCTCCTCCCAAAGAGATAGAAAAACTTCGCCATTTCTATGGTCCTGATGAAGTTATTGCCGCCTACGAACACGAAGAACAGTTTTGCAGCGCTAAAGGTGATGCTGTTTATCAAAGAGCTTTAGACCTGCATACCTGGATTAGGGTAAAGCTGGAATCAGAATATATTATCACCACTGTCGGAAGAATTATATTCAATCAGATTATGCCTCCGGAAGTGGGATTTCAGAATATCGTTTATGATAAAGGCAAGCTTAACGACCTGGCTATGCTTTGTTATGATGCCGTTGGCCAATGGCGAACAGCTCAAATTCTGGATCAGATCAAAGAACTGGGTTTCCGCTATGCCACAAGGGCTGGAGTTACTTTCAGTTTTGGTGATATTGTTGTTCCTGAACGCAAAACGGAAATTATTAACAAAGCAGAAGAGGAAGTGAAGAAGATAAATGACCTGCACCAGAAAGGCGGAATTACTGAAAATGAGCGTTTCGGCAGAGTGGTTGACCAATGGAAAAAAACAACCGTGCGCGTAACTGACGAAATGATGGAAGAACTCTCCAAAACCGGTAAGGGCTTAAATTCTATTTATATGATGTATAAATCTGGGGCTCGCGGTAGTAAAGACCAAATTAAACAATTGGGTGGAATGCGCGGTTTGATGGATAAACCGACTAAAATCGGTTCTGCTGGTGGTGGAGATGTTATTGAAACCCCTATTAAAAGTAATTTTAAAGAAGGACTAACCGTTCTGGAATACTTTGTTTCCACTCACGGAGCAAGAAAAGGTTTGGCTGATACTGCATTAAAAACAGCCGATGCAGGTTATTTAACCCGACGCTTGGTAGATGTAGCACAAAATGCCATCATTACAGGTGATGATTGTGGAACTACCAGAGGGGTGAATATGACCGCTTTGAAAGAAGGCAACGAAATTGTGCAGACCCTGGCAGAACGCATCCAGGGCAGAACAGCTGTGGACGATATTGTTAGTCCTATAACCGGTAGAGTTTTAGTTGCCGCGGGTGAAGAAATAAGTAATAAAATGGCTCGGACGATTCAAAATCACGGTTTAATTTCTGTTCATGTCCGCAGTATTCTAACCTGCGAAGCCGAAAAAGGAATTTGCGCCAAGTGCTACGGCAGAAATTTGGCTACTCAGAAACCTGCTCTGATTGGAGACCCGGTTGGGATAATTGCTGCTCAGAGCATTGGAGAGCCGGGAACACAATTAACCCTTAGAACTTTCCACATCGGTGGCGCAGCTTCCACTACCACTGAATTGGCAGAAGTGGTAGCTACCCATGACGGAATTGTGAAGTTTGACAGGATGAACACTGTTACCAATCCTGAAAATCAGCTTATTTCCGTAAGCCATTTAGGCAAGATTCTAATTCTGGAAGAAAATGACCCGGATAATGTGCTGGAAGAATTTAAAGTGGAATATGCCGCAACTGTCCATGTGCGCGATGGACAAAAAGTTGCCATAGATACTAAACTCCTGTCCTGGGATCCGTTCAATAATCCTCTTATTTCTACTGCAAGAGGTGTTCTACACTATGAAAACTTTATTAAGGACATCACCTTCAAAGAGGAATATAATGATATTACTATGGCAAGAGAGCTAACCATCATTGAATCCAAAGACCGTAGAAAACAGCCCCAATTCAGAATTGTTGGAGAAGATGGCACGGTGCGTTTGATTCCTTTGCCTACAGGGCTTATCGTGCGCGTGGAAGATGGCAGTTTTGTTCATACCGGTGATATTTTAGGTCAGACCTCCAGAATGACCATTAAGCAAAGAGATATCACAGGTGGTTTGCCCAGAGTGCAGGAACTTTTTGAGGCAAGAGTTCCCAAAGATAAAGCTAAAATATCAGATATAGATGGAATTGTAACTATTGGCGGTTTGAAAAAGACCGGTCGTGATATTTTTGTTACACCTGCTAATGGTCTTTTTGCTCCCTTTGACAGCAAGGTCTCAGTATATTATGATGAAGATAAAAATCAGTATATAGCTTTGCTTTCCGATAAAACCGTTTACAGCGAAAACGACGGAAAAGTAACTATTACCCAGGAAAGCAAGAAGACAATTATCCAAGTAGCTAAACGGGGGCAAAAACCGGTTCAATATACTGTACCCAAGAGTATGGAAATTTTGGTTACAGAAGGAGAATCGGTTAAAAAAGGAACTCCTTTATGCGGCAAAATATTCGCCGTTCCCCCGGAACAGGAAAGCATCGTAGAAATGGGTGACAGCGTTTCTATGCATCAACCTTTAGCCGGCAGAAAGTATATTATTCCTTCCGGAAAAAGAATTATCGTGCACCAAGGTGACTATGTGGAAAGCGGAGATGCTTTATCAGACGGTCCCTTAGACCCTCATGATATGCTGGTTAAAGGAGTGATAGAAGCCCAAATCCTCATCCTTAATGAAATTCAGGAAATCTATCGGAAACAAGGGGTGAAAATAGACGATAAACATGTTAGCGTCATCATCCGTCAAATGTTCAAAAAAGTGCGTATTACCGATAGCGGCAGCACCAGTTTTCTGCAAGGTGATATTGTAGATAAAGTTCTGGTGGAAAAAGAAAACCGTGAGGCAATTGAATTCGGTAAAACACCTGCTCAATTTGAACAACTGCTTTTAGGAATCACAAAGACGGCTCTGCTAACAGAAAGCTGGCTTTCTGCGGCTTCTTTCCAGGAAACCACAAAGGTGCTTACTAAGGCAGCTATTGAAGGACGCATTGACCATCTTGAGGGCTTGAAGGAAAGCATCATTATCGGTCACAGAATCCCTGTTGGAACAGGAACCAAACTATATAATAATATGATTAAGCAAGCAGTGAATGAAGGTAAATCCGTAGCCCAAATTATTAACGAATTCGCTCATCGTTCCGAACAAGAAGAAGGCGGAGATTACCTTGATTTTTAAAAATAGTCAGAAACAATAAAAATACGGAAAAGGAGAAAATCAGTGCCAACAATTAACCAATTAGTCCGCAAGGGCAGAGCTGATGTTGAAAAGAAAAGAAAAAACAGGGCGCTAATGGAATGTCCGCAAAGGCGCGGAGTTTGTACTCGTGTTTACACTACTACGCCCAAAAAACCTAATTCAGCTCTCAGAAAAGTTGCTCGTGTCCGTTTAGTTAACGGATTTGAAATTACCGCTTATATTCCCGGAGAAGGGCATAATTTGCAAGAACACTCTATCGTTTTAGTCCGCGGAGGACGAGTTAAAGACCTTCCCGGTGTGCGTTATCATATTGTGCGTGGAGCTCTTGATTCAGCAGGAGTAGAAAAACGCGAAAGATCCCGTTCCAAATATGGAACCAAACGGCCTAAAGCCAAAACGGGAAAGTAAAAGGGAGGATGTAAGTTATGCCCAGAAAGCGCAAAGCTGTTGTCCGGGAAGTTCTTCCCGATCCCAAATATAATGATATCACTGTTACCAAGTTTATGAACTGCCTGATGAAAAAAGGCAAAAAAAGCATTGCAGAAAAGATTGTTTACGGTGCTTTTGATATCATTGCTGAGAAAACCAAAGCAGATCCCTTGGAGGTCTTTAAAATCGCTTTGGAAAATGTGCGTCCCTTAGTAAAAGTTGTTTCCCGACGCGTTGGCGGTTCCAGCTATCAAATCCCGCTTGAGGTTAACGAACGAAATGGCAGAGCATTAGCTTTCCGTTGGTTAATTTCCTATGCGAGAGCCAGAAGCGAAAAAACTATGACCGAAAAACTTGCTGCCGAGCTAATTGCCGCTTATAAAAAAGAAGGTGCTTCCATTAAAAAACGGGAAGATACTCACAAAATGGCAGAGGCAAATAAAGCATTTGCTCATCTCAGGTGGTAAGTTAAGCTTTTATTACTATACTAAAAACTTGAAGTGCTTTTACTTACTTTCATAGTAAGAGCAGTTTCTGTTACAATTTATTGACGGAGCTTACCAAAGCTCCGTTTTTTTACCCTTTAAAAAAACAATGCTGCAAACAAGTTCCGATTATCCAACATCGTAGCCGGGAGACACTTCTGAACGACAAGATGTCGTTCTTCCGGACGGTTGACCTCCTGGTCAACCCACCTCTTACGCTTGATTTTCTTACCGATAAAATT
>DAONFA010000031.1:14680-27756 GCA_035403355.1 Candidatus Cloacimonas sp.
AACAAATTGCGGCAACGAAAATGCCTGCTTACTTTTGAACGACAAGATGTCGTTCCTCCGGAGGGTTGACCTCCTGGTCAACCCACCTCTTACGCTTGATTTTCTTACCGATAAAATTGAGGTAACGGAACATCTGGGTTTTCCACTAAACGACGAGGACTTCGTTTTTCCGAAGAAACAAATTGCGGCAACGAAAATGCCTGCTTACTTTTGAACGACAAGATGTCGTTCTTCCGGAAAAGAACAAATTGAGGTAACGGAACATCTGGGTTCCCACTAAACGACGAGGACGTCGTTTTTCCGGAAGAAAAAATAGTATCTTGCAACATCGTTACCACCGTAAACCCATCGTAAACATCACGATGCAAGCACTGGGATGTTTTGACTTACAATTTTCACCTGCCTTCAATGAAACCACATCCCACACTTATAGTTCACTTACAACCGCATTCTTGCTGGTCTGAAATCCGAAAAATTGTGAGTTAAAACAAAAAGCATACACCCTTCCAACCCAGCAATCAATCAACCACTATTTACTCAGTATAGAACAACAACACCATTAAACGGAAAAATACCCTCTGGTGTTTTTATCATTTTTCTCTTTCAAAATTCGTTGTTTATCAATTCCTGTTTTTTAGCGTTATGCGGCTAATGAGATTCCCGTATCATTCCCATATCGCGATACGGGAACGATACCGGAGTCATATTGGAGGGTTACGGATAAAATTCCGGAAATTCTTTGGGAAGGAGAAATAGTTAGTTTGCTAATAACTTGTCGTGTATTGAGATAGCAGAATATTGCGGCAAATAAAAAGGGTACAGACCTGGTTTTTGAATTATTTTGTGGTTGGGGGTTATATTTTTGTCCGGTTTCGTGTAATCGCATTTGGGGGTTGTCCTTCTATACCGTGTAAAGAGTGGTTGATTGATAGTTGGGTTGGAAGGGTGTGTGCTTTCTGTTTTAACTCACAATTTTTCAGTTGGGAAACCGTTTGTAGAGCGGTTGTAAGTGAATATAAACTATAGGGATGTGGTTTCATAGAAGGCAGGTGAAAATTGTAAGTCAAAACCTACCTCCGCCTGCTTTCTGTTTTAACTCACAATTTTTCGGTTGGGAAACTGGTTGTAGAGCGGTTGTAAGTGAATATAAACTATAGGGATGTGGTTTCATTGAAGGCAGGTGAAAATTGTAAGTCAAAACCTACCTCCGGGTACATCGTAAATTTTACGAGTGGTTTACGCCTCCATCGCTATCAATGTGTCCATCTTCCGGCTTTCCCAGAGTAACAAAATCTCAGCAACTCAAACTACCGGAGGGCAGAGCTACAGCGAGCTCTGGCTACTGGCTTTCCAAGAGTAACAATATCCCAGCAACTTAAACTACTCTTTTTTTTAAAAACAGGGGTATCTGTGAACAGCTCTATCGGTATTAGGGCACTATTATTTCATCAGCAACATTTTCTTTACGCAGCTATAGTTTTTGCTCTCCAAACGGTAGAAATACATTCCTGAAGCAACATTACGGTTGTAATTATCTTTCCCGTTCCAAACAATTTGATGCATTCCGGCAGGTAAAACGCCGTTAACCAGAGTATTCACCAATTGCCCTTTAATATTGAACACGGAAATTCTTGTCGGTGCTGATTCTTTCAAAGTGAATCTGATTATGGTTTCAGGATTGAAAGGATTGGGATAGTTATTGAGCAATCGGGTAACGAGGGCAGGATTTTCCGGGTCTTCATTATCAGTGAGATAATGGTAGTGCAAAATTTCGCATGGCAAGCTGCTGCCTTGTTCATAAACACATACCACATAGAAATAATAGTCCGTCCCCAAGTTCTCAAAGGTCTCGGTATAAAAAGGCAAAGCAGTAATTGCTACGGATGCAAAAGTGCCGGCATTAATTCTGCGGAAGATTTCATAGTGCATTAAAGGATATTCCGTTAGTTCCGGAGGATTCCAGCTAAGGGTTAAAACACTGTTGGAAACGCTTGCCGAAAGTCCTGTAACAGGAGCAAAATAACCCAGATAAAAATCCTGCTGGGCAGAAGGATTTGCCAAAGAAATCGTAATCGCTGAGGAAGTTGAATCCCGATAGCCACCTGCGCAAGCTGATAAAGAATGCACACCGATAGGTAGATAGATAGTATAATGCCCTTCCGCATCAGGATGAGTAATCCAGGAATTAGCATTTTGCACATTTACTTTACTAAAATCAATATCGGGATTTCCACTTGTTACTATTCCGGAGACATTTCCTGCAAATTCAATAAAACCTGTAGTACGAACATCATCTATAAACCATCCATCTCCCGTAACACCCCCATCGCTGGCAAAAGTGAAACGGAATTGAACATTTTGATTGGCATAACCGCTTAAATTGAAACGCGCAAAAACCCATCCGCCGCTGTTTCCGTCATAACCCGGTCCGCTTAAAGCACTTATCCCTGTGGTAGGATATCCTCCTTCAGGGGTAATTAAAATCCAGCTTGAGCCGCCATTAGTGGAAATTTTTACATTTCCTCCATCATAACTTGCTTCTGTATTGTAATAATGCCAAAATTCCAGCATAAAATTGGTGCCGATATAAACAGCTGGAGTTGTTAGCTGATAATTAGCATAATTAGGATATTGACTATTCAAGCGGGTTCCCCAAACATTAGTTCCGGAATGAGCTCCGGCAACGGAAGAAACACCCCATTCCCAACCGTTGGATACAGGATTGGGAACAAAATTGCCGTTATTATTTTCAAAATCAGCATTCATTCCGGTAGTCCCTATGCTCAATAAAAATTGTTCATTATGCACGCTGGTAAGATCAGCCAAATAGGTAAGATAGAAGGTTAAATTATTCCCTACAATCACATTTGAAGAAACAGTAATATTATACACTGCCTGACATATTGCCCCTGCAGGTAATGAAGAAATAATGCAGGAACTGTTATGAATAGTAACAAATTCCGAAAGACAAGTGATTGTCCCGCTTATATTAGTAGCAGAAACAGGAGTATTATTAACAAAATTGACTATCAAATCCAGCGTTTCACCTGGTTCAATAAGCCCGTTTCCATTTCCCGAATTACTATCATTCATATACATTCCGGTATATTGAATATCTGCTTTATGCACAGTAAAATGAACAGGAATATCCCAGCTGTTATTTACAATGCTGATATGCAAAGAAAGGGAAATATCAGTGTTATCGGGACAAGTATCACCAATTTGAAGAATAAGCGGAGTATTATTGACTGCGGTGGAATCCCCTGCAATATTATTATAGTTGCTAACAGCATTAATAAGCGTAGCATTTATGCTTTCACAGGATGCAATCAGCTGAACTTGAGTAGCGGTATTTATTCCCATATTCAACAATTCCACACCTACCTCAATTTCTTCTCCCGGTTCAGCTATTTGATTCCGATTGGCATCATTGATAATTACTTCTTTTAGAATTAGATGCGGTGCCTCATATAAAACCGGAGCAGTAGTAATCAGCAATGCAGAAGAACTTGTTATAGTAGCTGCTGCATTGGCATATTGATTGTTAAAACTATATTCCAGACCAACGGCATTGGTATGATCTTTAATTCCGATAGTGCAGAAATTGCCATGAGTAGGAGAGTATCCTCCCTGCCCGATATCAACATTATTAAAATCCTGATACTGAAATTTAACCATTCCCTGCCCCATTGAGGTAGGATAGAAAACAGGATCATAAAAAATAACTTCAAAGGTCTCCAGAGAAGAACGGTTATAGCCATTGCGCATTTTGTAATATTCAATTATAAAATAATGATTCTGGCTATCATAATATTGATATATTCCAGCATCACTAATCAAACAAAGATCATCCCAGAAAGGAGCAAGCATTGGTGAAGGTCCGTAGCCACCGGGAAGATGATAGTTCCGAAATTCGCCATTTGCGGTGAATCCCATAACAATAAAGCCATTTACGCAAACTGTAATTTGATTGTAGTCAATGCCGTAAAAAGGAAAAGTGAACGGTAAATTTATTTGCTGTAAAGTAACCGCCCCGGTTTGATCTCCTTCGTCACCTGTAGTACCGGGATCGGAAAAAGCGGTAATTTTTGTTCCCGCTCCCCCCAGAGAAGGATTGATTTCTATCCAGTTATAAACAGGACAATCAGGATATGCGGTATCGGTTATGTCATAAATAAAATAGCCATAAGCATCAGGTCCTAAAGGAGTGTGCGAATTAACCTGTCCTATTTGAATATTGAAATCGGTATATTGATCAAAACCCCATTCGTTATAGAGATGCAAACGCAAAGGCATTTGCATTCCGGGAATCAATAAAGCGCGGGCAAAAACAGTAAAACCTTCCACTGTGTTACCCAAACTGTTACCCAAAATAGAACCGATATAAGATGTAGAATCCGAAACCGTAAGCAAATCATTCAAAGAAGATAATTCGCCATATAAATCAAAGACAGGAGCTATAGAGTTATTTTTAATAGTTAAAGAAAGCAAACCGGCTTCACCAGGATCAAGAAAACTATCACTTCCGGCAGTTACAAAATAATTCTGCACAATCGGCATAGCATTATAAATAACCGTGTGAAACACTATAGTATATACATTCCGGTCAGCTGTTGTTAATTGCAAAGTAAAACGCACACTATGCTGAGCAGGAATGTTGTTTACAATACTGAAAGTAAAAACAGAATTAGACCAAAGCGTAGCATTACTGTTAATTGCCCCAAAACTGCTTTCAGAATTTAAAATGGTGATATAAGGATCATCAGCTGATAGAACGGCAGTAGTGGAAGAGATGGCAGCTGCAGTAGTATTTTTAATTTCCAGGTTTAGAGCTATGGTTTCTCCAGCAGTAGCAAAACTATCGCCATTCCCGTAACTTCCGTTAGTGCCGTCATCAATAATTATTTTGCTGAGATACACCAGTGAACCGTTAGTATCAATGCTCACAACTTTCTGGAGGGGTTTGAAATTGTGCTTGGAAACAGTAACGGTCAGCTCATTTAAAATCCCTCCTGAAATATTGAGCGTTGCTTTTCCTTCGCTATCCGTAAAACCTTTGCCTACAATAAAATTCTGTCCAGAGCTGGAAAGTGTTACAGTGGCATTTTCAACTCCCGCTCCGAAAGAATCTGTCACCTCCACATCCAAGAGATTACTGCCCAAAGCTAAACTATCGGCACAAGTGAGGTTAAAAACATCAGGAATTTGAGTAAAGACCTCCACTGTAGGGTCTCCCATTAAATTACACCAATGGGCAAAATAATTTGCTTCATTATCGTGAACCGAACCATAGACCTTTTTAATATACAATTTGGCATTTAACAGCGCTTCTCCCATACTGTGCATTCCATAAGTAAAAATCCCGTCATAAATTCCCGCATTCAAACAATTGTTAAAAGTAGTATGAGTTCCACTTGTGGACATTCCGATTGCTGTTATTGCTCCTGCAGGAGCTGCTGAAGTTCCTAAACGGATAAATGATTCAGTTGTGGCAGTACCGTTTTCAAAATTACCGGTACCGCAGGTAAGAATTGTAGAATGAGGAAGCTTATTGCCATTGATTAAACTGCCGGAAGGTTCCCAACCGCTCATATTAATATAACCGCGATAATTAAAAAAGGATACGCCCTGGTTAATACCGCTATTAATATATGTGGGAAAACCGCTGGCATAATTCTCCAGAAAAGTATAATCGGGATTGGTTCTAACAGCCATTTCCTTGATGAATTTATTTACATAGATGGTAGAAATTCCGCTTTGACTGGTGTCTCCAATCAGCAACATTTTATTCAACCAGGCACCTGCATTTCCTGATACATTGATATTCTTTTCCACGGCGTAAATTTTGGCAAACAGCACATCCAGCTGACTAAGGTTTTCCGCTGAGATTCTACCGATAAAAGCATCTCCCAAATAGTCGTTACCAACTAAAAAAGTATAGGGATAATCCCCTTTACCTCCATAACTGGACATTTGTTCAGTATATGTAGGAATAGCATAACTTCCGTTTGTATCACCTAAAAGGATAATAAAATCGGGACGCGTTGAAGGATTATTATATTGAGATTGAATGTAATTATGTATCGCTTGGGTAGAACTTCCCCCGGTTTCAACTGTGCTTGCAATGTTCACTTCATAGCCCTTCTGCCTTTTCCAGGTAACAAATTCATTCAGTTTGGCAATAAAAATAGCATCCGTATTGTTTCCGTAAATAAGTAATATTCTGGCAGATTGAGGAGCCATCATTGCATCCCGGTAATAAGCAAAATTGGCAATCATTGATTCATACAGATTGGTGAACGCATAAGAATAGCCATTGTAATTCTCCATCTCGTTGCTGCCAGGTCTATCTTTAATCTCAATTTCTATGTCCAGCTGTTTCTGTATTTTCAGTTCCTGCGTTTCTGCCAGATATTGAACCGGATTAAGATTAATCTGCACTACCCTGAAATCACGGATAACTTGTGGTTCACTGTAGTTATAACTGCTTGCCGGATATAAAGAAGCACTGCTATAAGCAGCTCTGTTATAAGCAAAAGAGGACTCCTGCTCTTCTGTAGCAAAAACCGGTTTGGGCACTAAACCCTGTTTTGTAATAACTTCGCCACCGGTAACTTTTACTTCAATATCTCCTTTAGGAGGAATAGCAATCCAGGCGGAAAAAACAGGCAATTCAGGATAACCTGTTTCGGCTGTAACACTTGCACCCGGCATACTTAGAGCTTTAAAAACGCTTCTTTCCGTAGCTTCAATCTGCAATTCGGGAACCTGCAACTGCAGCTTTATTTTTTCTGCATCCTGAGAAACCACTCTAAGCGGTTTTTCTGCAGGGAGAAATGATTCGGCAAATAACACACTGACCATACACATCAGAATTAGAACGGCGATTTTGCTTGTTTTCATCTTAGGTGAACCTTTATTTTTATCTTATATAAAAGAACCTGAAGTTAATCTTCCACATAGCTTCAGGTTCTTTCCAAAATGCTTGAATCTTTTCATTTGGTTACTTTATTTCGTAGATAAGAATACCCTGATCGCGGGCTCCTACAACTAATTTATCATTCATAAATTTAACTGTATTGGTATAACCGCAAGAAGTTAAATGCTGCAGCAATTGCGGTTTAGAAGGATTGCTAATATCAAAAAGATAAATGCCTCCCGCTCCTGAAGAAAGAGCAAGTTTATTTCCCGAAACAGCAAGGGTAGTAGCATAGCCCGTAGTATCAAAAGTAAACAGCAATACCGGAGAGGCAGGATTGCTTACATCTACAATATGCAAACCGCTTTGACGACCCGCTACATAAGCTATATTACCACTAAGCTCAACTTTTTGGGCTTCTCCGCTTAAGTGAATATTGCCAACCAGATGACGGTCATTACGATCATAAATATATAAGCCAAGCTGCTCAGCTGCTATATATATGTAATTATCAGTCAATTTAAAGCCCGCAGCTGCTCCAGGAGAAATCGTAAAGGCATTGGCATTAAAGATTGTGCCGTCATAATAATCATATTTGAAATTTCCTTCAGCACAATAATTACAAGCCATTTTATAAGTTCCATGGGAAAAAGGAATAGGAGTTATTGCGAAAGCATCCAGGTCTTTTATACTACTTGTTCCCCCAATAAAATCCATCTTATAGATAAGGGAATCCTCATCGGTAGTATCAATTACTCTGATGGCATCCGTTTTTTCTGTATCCACTAAAAACATAAAGTTATGCTCCGGAACTACCGCTACCTTCTTAATTCTGCCTAAAACCTTTTCACTGCCATCCTCAGCCCAAAATTCCGTAATCCACTGTAAATGATAATCAGTTTTACTAATGCGGGAAATTCCACCCTGGTCTTGTGCCACATAAATATAGTTATCATCAATCTTAATATCCAAAGGGTTACCCACAACGGGTATAGCATTCCGCAAAGTAAGCCATTCCTCTTCCTGATATTCAGTATTTCTTTTGGCACATGAACTTAGCAATATCAAGGCAATAATTGCTAAGGTTAATATAGAGCTTTTAGGCATTAACTTCCTCCCCTGCCTTTTTCTTCTTTACCTATTAGATAAAGCAAGAAGCATTCCGAAATTAAGAACTAAATTCAGGATTATATATTGCATAAAAGGAACTCTCTGCTTTTCACAGAGAGTTCCAATCTGTGCAGAGTTGAAGTTTTCTATGCCATCATTTTGGCTATATCACTATCCGCATCCGTAATTTGCTGCAAACCGAAGGTCTGAACAATCACTTTTGCCACATTGGGGGAAAGAAATCCGGGTAGAGTAGGGCCTAAAATAATATTCTTAAATCCCAAAGAAAGCAAAGCCAGAAGCACAGCTACAGCTTTCTGTTCATACCAGGCAAGGTCAAAAGAAAGCGGAAGCTTATTCACATCATCCAAACCAAACGCTTCTTTCAACTTCAAAGCAATAACTGCCAGCGAATAGGAATCGTTGCATTGTCCGGCATCCAAAACCCTGGGAATTCCGTTAATATCACCCAAAGGAAGTTTTAGATAACGATATTTGGCACAGCCAGCTGTTAGAATAACAGTATCTTCAGGCAATTTTTCTGCTACTTCAGTAAAATACTTTCTGCCGGGCATTCTACCATCACAACCAGCCATTACAACAAACCTTTTTATCGCTCCACTTTTAACTGCTTCAATAATTTTATCTGCCAGTCCTAAAACGGTGGAATGAGCAAAACCGCCAATAATTTCACCTGTCTCTATTTCCTTGGGTGGTTGGCATTTAAGAGCTCTTTCAATTAGCGGAGTAAAATCCTTTTCTTTGCCTTTTTCCCTATCCGGAATATGCACTGCATCAGGATAATTTACTGTTCCAGTAGTAAATAAACGATTCAGGTAACTACTTTCCTTGCGTAAGGGAACCAGGCAGTTAGTTGTCATTAAAATAGCTCCGTTAAAGCTTTCAAAGTCCTCCAGTTGATGCCACCAGGAATCACCATAATTGCCTATAAAGTGTTTATATTTCTTAAAAGCGGGGTAATAATGAGCCGGCAGCATTTCTCCATGAGTGTAAATATCCACACCCTTGCCTTCGGTTTGTTTCAACAGCTCTTCCAAATCCTTCAAATCGTGACCGCTAACTAAAATACCAGGGTTTTTGCCTACCCCCAGTTTTACTTTTGTGGGTTCAGGGTTCCCGTAGGTCTTAGTATTGGCTTCATCCAATTTAGCCATCACTTTAACAGCATTTTCACCTGTCTTCAAAACCAGATTTACCAGTTGCTCTACAGTCAAGTTATCATCTAAAGTAGCAGCCAGACCTTCCATAACGAACTTATTTACATCGTCATCCTGATAGCCCAAAACGGCTGCGTGTTCACCGTAAGCGCAAATCCCTTTAATACCGTAAATAATTGTCTCACGCAAAGAACGAATATCCTCATTTTCTGTTCTAAGCACACCTGTTTTTCTGGCAAATTCATCATACTCATCTTTTTTCAGCTGGAAAGTTACCGCTTCCGGACAGGTATCACATTTACCTGCCATCAAGTTGCAGAGTTCATCTTTCCGCTTATCCCTCAAAGCAAGAGTTGCTTCAATTGTGTCTCTGATGTTTGCTTCGTCCCAATTAACATTTGTAATGGTTTTAAACAAAGCGTTCATCACAAAAACCGAATCCTCCGGATAATATCTGCCATTTTCCTGAAGCTTTACCGATGCATAAGCCAGACCCTTCAGACCGTAAATCAACAGATCAAACAGGTTGGCAAGGGTTTCACTCTTTCCGCAAACTCCACGCATTGTGCATCCCAGGTTGCGGGATGTTTCCTGACATTGATAACAGAACATACTCATTTTTTTCTCCTTTTTTTATGGTTTGGGCATTTTGATTACTAATAACCGCAAGTTCTTATCCCCTTCGTTTAGAACACCGTGGGGAATACCCTTTGGACTCTCAATCAGGGTGTCCACAGGAAAGCTTTGTTTCTCTTCTCCAATTTCCAAAGTGGCTGTCCCTTCCAATACATAAAAAGCCACATTCACCGGAGTGATATGTTTCTTTAAATGAGCCCCGGGAGCTAAATTGAGATGAACTATTTCTCCTTCCGGTGCCTCATAGATTTTAGAACCCCGAATGCCATTGGCATTAACTTTGGGCTCAACATCCTGCCAGGTTCTGCTTTTCATTTTTCCTCCTTAAGGTTTTGTTTCTATCAGTTTCATAATTGTTTCTATCAGTTCCGAACCTTCTTGCTTCAGGTCAAAAGCACCATCGCTCAAATTCCATTGAGTAACCGTAAACCGCATTGAACCTACAATAATTCTGAATAATTGCTTGGCAGAAAGATCGGTTCGTATTTTACCTTCCTGCTGTGCCTGAATAATATAATTTTCCAGTGCCTGTTTGTGTTTATGCATTATGCATTGCGATTGTCCCTTAAAAGTAGGGTCATTTTTGAATAACTCCTCGGAAAACATCACTTTTGCCAAATCGGGATAGTTGCTGAAAAGAATATACCTATCCTCCACAAAATGCCTGATGCTTTCTAAAGGAGGGTAAGCCCTATCCCTTATTTCCTGCAAGACCTTATTGGAAATACTTTCAAAATAGCCCAAAATCATTGTTACCAGTTCTCTTTTACTTCTAAAATGTCGGTATAGCGCAGCGTCGGTAACCCCTATTTTAGTTGCCAGATTTTTCGTTGTAAGCTTTTCATAGCCCTGATTAGCTATTATAGCAATTGCTGCTTTTAGGATATCTTTTTGTCGTGTAGTAAGTTCCATTGTGTTTCCCTTATGTAAGTAAGTATTTACTAACTAATTTAATCAAGTCCGCTCCGGTGTCAAGAAAAAGTTGGAAAAGCACATTGGGACTGGGGGTCGAGAGGTCTAGGGGGTCGAGAAGTCGAGAGGTCAAGAGGTCAAGAGGTCTGGGGGTCGAGAAGTCAAGAGGTCGAGAGGTCAAGAGGTTAAAGGGGGTCAGTGGAAAGGATGAAACACCACCTATAATAAAAAAGCAGGAAAGCTAATACCAAGTCCAATATGCAATGCCATTGGCAATCTAAATTGATACAGATTGCCAAAGGCAATCTAAAATGATACAGAATGCCAACGGCAATCTAACTTGATACAGAATGCCAACGGCAATCTAACTTGATACAGAATACTAATGGCAATCTAAATTGATACAGAATACTAATGGCAATCTAAAATGATACAGAATACCAATGGCAATCTAAAAATGCCAACGGCAATCTAAAAAACAGTACAGAATACTAATGGCAATCTAAAATGATACAGATTGCCAGTTACATCTTTTTGTAAAATTCCTCTTTCTCTCTTTTCCTCTTTTTCTCTTTTTCTCTTTTTCTCTTTTTCTCTTTGTTCAAAATCCTTTTTTTCTTTCTCTCTTTTTCTCTTCGTAAAATAAAATCTCAGTGTTTTCAGTGTCCTCTGTGGCTAAACTTTTTCTTTTTCTCTTTTCCTCTTTCTCTCTTTGTTCAAAATCCTTTTTTCTTTTTCTCTTTCCCTCTTTTTCTCTTTGTTCAAAATCTTTTTTTCCTTTATCTCTTTTTCTCTTCGTAAAATAAAATCTCGGTGCCTTCGGTGTTTTCGGTGGCTAAACTTTTTCTTTTTCTCTTTTTCTCTTTGTCCAAAATCTTTTTTTCCTTTCTCTCTTTTTCTCTTCGTAAAATAAAATCTCGGTGTCTTCGGTGCTCTCGGTGGCTAAACTTTTTCTCTTCGTAAAATCCTCTCATTTTGTTAGTCCAATCTCTGTGTCCTTCGTGTCCTTCGTGTCCTCTGTGTAAACAAATCAGCCGGTAGCTTCATAAAATGGACTTGTCAATTCACTTTGTCACCTTATTATATTATTAGAGGAATACACATGCGTCCAGATAAAAAAATCTTACAAGAACTGCTTTCCACCGAAGGCAAAGAAAACCTGCAGGCATTATATAATAAAGCTTATGAGGTTAAAAAACAGTATGTTGGGACTACTGTTTATTTGCGAGGTTTGATTGAGCTAAGTAATATCTGCTCCAAGAATTGCTATTATTGCGGTATTCGCAGTGGCAATAAAGAATTGAAGCGTTATCAGATTAGTTATGAAGAAGCACTTGCAGAGGCAAAATTATGTCTGCAAATGCATTACGGTTCAATTGTTATTCAGGCAGGTGAACGCGAAGATAAACCCTGGGTTGATTTCATCACGAAGCTTATTCAGGGCATTAAAGAGCTCTCTGAAGGCAAATTGGGAATAACTTTATCTTTGGGAGAGCAGAATTTAGAGGTCTATCAGCAATGGTTTGAAGCAGGAGCTCATCGTTATTTGTTACGCATTGAGACCTCCAACAAAGAATTGTATAGCACATTGCATCCTGTTAATCACAGTTTTGAAAAACGCTTAAAATGTTTGAATTTGATTCAAGAATGTGGTTATCAGGTTGGTACAGGAGTAATGGTTGGTTTGCCGGGGCAAACAATTGAAGATTTAGTTAATGATATCCTCTTTTTTTATGATTTGGATGTTGATATGTTAGGAATGGGACCCTTTATTCCTCATCATAATACACCTTTGAAGTATCTATCAGAGAGTTTTCGTCCCCTGGAAGCATTAACAATGGGACTAAAAATGATTGCTACCTGCAGGATAGCGCTTAAAGATGTTAATATTGCCTCCACAACTGCTTTACAGGCACTTCATCCAATAGGCAGAGAGTTAGGATTAAAAGCAGGAGCCAATGTTTTAATGCCCAATATCACGGACACCAAATATAGAGAGGGCTATCAGCTTTATGAAGGAAAACCGGGTTTGAAAGAAACCGCTATTCAATTTCAAAAGGACTTGGAAGAACGCATTGTTTCCCTTGGTGAGACAATTGGCTATGATGAGTGGGGAGATTCCAAACATTATTACCAACGAGAAGCAAAAAGGACAATTGGAACTGAGGACTAAATACCAAGAATGAAAATCATAAGCAACCCCTAAATAATCCGTTGTTTTCAGGCAGCAAAATCCTCTTCCCCTCTTTGTAAAAAATACCTTTCAGTGTCTTCGGTGTCCTCGGTGGCTAAAACATATCCCTTTCCCTCTTTCTCTCTTT
>DAONFA010000032.1 GCA_035403355.1 Candidatus Cloacimonas sp.
ACGATGAGGACATCGTTCTTCCGAAAAGGGGAACGATGAGGACATCGTTCTTCCGGAGGGTTGACCTCCTGGTCAACCACTTCTTACGCTTGTTTCGTTACAGTAAGATAAGAAATAAAGAAAAAGCCCGGTTGCCAGTGGAACGATGAGGACATCGTTCTTCCGGAAAAAAAGGAGATAGAAATAGCGATGAAAGCCATCAAATTAAGAGAAAATGTATATTGGGTTGGAGCCATTGACTGGGATTTGCGTAATTTTCACGGTTACTTAACTCAAAAAGGCAGCTCTTATAATGCTTATCTGATTATTGATGATAAAATTACCCTCATTGATAATGTGAAGAGTTATCTTTATGAAGAAATGATAGCCCGGATAAGCGATATTATAGACCCTTCCAAGATTGATATCCTCATTCAAAATCATTCGGAGATGGATCATAGCGGCGGTTTACCGGAACTCTTAAAACTAATTCCCGCAGCGGAACTTTACGCCAATGCCAATGGTATCAAATGCTTGAAACGGCATTTTAAACAGGACTGGAACTTTAGAGAAATTAAAAGCGGCGATACCCTCAAAATCGGGAAAAGGACTTTAACTTTTTTAACAACTCCGATGGTGCATTGGCCTGATAATCAATTTACTTATTGTCCGGAGGAGAAAATCCTGTTTTCCAACGATGGTTTCGGTCAGCATATTGCCTCAAATGAACGCTTTGCCAAAGACATTCCTTCGGGAATCGTTCTGGAAGAAGCAAAAAAGTATTATGCCAATATTGTTCTGCCCTATTCTAAACAGGTTCAGAAAGTTTTGGAAGCAGCCGGAAAATGGGATATAAATATGATTTGTCCCAGTCATGGCGTTATCTGGACAGCAGAAAATATTCCCGTTATTCTTTCTGCATACCATAATTGGGCACATAATATAGCAGATAGGCATAGAGCTTTAATTATTTACGATACGATGTGGAAATCTACTCAAAAAATTGCCTACACTATTGCCTCTGCTTTTGAAGAAGAAGGTATTAACGCTCAGATGTTAAATTTGCAGACCAATCATATTTCGGATATTATGACTGCGGTGCTGGATGCCAAATTTATTGCAGTTGGCTCTCCCACTTTAAACAGTTCCATATTACCTACAGTAGCTGCTTTTCTTTATTATTTGAAAGGACTTTCCCCGCGCAATAAAATTGGACTTGCCTTTGGAAGTTACGGTTGGGGTGGGCAAAGCATTCCTATTATTCACCAGCTTTTAGGAGACCCCAAAGAATGTGGTTTTACAATGCTGGAACCGATTCAGGTGCAATATATTCCCGATTCGGAAGAACTAAATCTAATAAAAAACAATTTACGCCAACAAATAAAGACCTGCAGGGAGGAACAATGATCAGCAAGAAAATGGAAACAGCCATCAATGAGCAAATAAACAAAGAGCTCTATTCCGAATACCTTTACTTAAGTATGCAGGCATTTTTTGCCGCTCAAAACCTGGATGGCTTTGCCAATTGGATGAATGTGCAATGCCAAGAAGAACACTTTCATTCTATGAAATTCTTTACCTATCTGATAGACCGCGGAGGCAAAGTAGAGTTGCAAGCCATTGCTCAGCCGGAAGTTAATTTTGAAAATCCGCTGAATGCCTTTACCGCCGTTTTAAAGCATGAGCAGTTTGTAACCCAAAGTATCAATAACCTTATGGATTTAGCTATCCAGGAAAAGGATTTTGCCACGAAGGGTTTATTGGATTGGTATGTTAATGAACAAGTGGAAGAAGAAGCATCCGCTGAGAAGATTGTGCGCCGTTTGCATTTTATCGGTAATGATCCACAAGCTATCTTAGCTCTGGATAGCGAGCTGGGGAAAAGAGTTTTTACGCCTCCTGTCGTAACCCAATAAGTTAACTACGCAGGGCTGATTTGTCTGCCCGCGTTATTTTAATTCACAGGATAAAAAAGGAGATAATATGCAATCCTGGAAAGAAGAAGACCTTTATGCCAGAGTTTTTTATAATGCTTTAGTGGCTATGGAAATTACTGATACGAAGGGTAATATTATCCTTGTTAATCCTGCCTGGTGCGATTCCTTAGGTTGGACAAGTAACGAAGCCAAATCCTTAAATGTTCAAGATATAATCCCTGCTGAAGAGCAACAGAATTGTGCCCGGGAAATTGATAAATTAGCCAGCGGAACTGTTTCCAATATGCGTAAAGAGCGTCGCTATAAACGCAAGGATGGCACCTATTTTTGGACTGATCTATACAGCTCTGTCCTCTTTGATGATTCAGGAAAAGTAACGGGTATTCTGGATATCTTTGTTAATATAGATATGCAGGTTATTTCCGAAAAAGTGCAAGGCGAACTGTTTCAAAGCTTGGAAAATATGAACAGAGAACTAACGGATGCCAATATGAACCTGAATCGCAAGGCAAAGTATGATTCTTTAACCGGGCTCTATAACCGCTGGGTAATGGAAGAAATGCTGCTTAAAGAAAGCATTCGCTATGTAGATATCCAACGCGGTTTTGCGGTTGCTATGACTGATATAGATGATTTTAAAAAGGTGAACGATACTTATGGACACGATTGCGGCGATAAAGTTTTGGTTAAACTAACGCAAACCTTTATGCAGAAAATAAGAATAGCAGATTCCGTATGCCGTTGGGGAGGTGAAGAATTTTTATTTCTTTTCCCCGATACTACTGAAGCAGGAGCAATGATAGTTGTAGAGCGCATTCGGAAAAGCGTGGAAGAAATGACCATTGACTATAAGGGGAATGCCATTAAAGTAACCATTACCATCGGTATTTGTTATTATGATGATCATAATCATCCTGACAGCAAGGAACTTGTAAAACAGGCAGACCAGGCATTATATGAAGGAAAAACAAGCGGGAAAAATAAGGTGGTGCTGTTTCAAGAGGGATAGCGGGATGGCGAAATAGCGAGTAGCGAGATAGCGAGATAGCGAGATGGCGAGTAGCGAGATGGCGAGATGGCGAGATGGCGAGATGGCGAGATAGCGAGATGGCGAGTAGCGAGATAGCGAGATGGCGAGATGGAATGGGGGTTAGAGATAATGAAAAAGCTCGGTTGCCAGGGGAACGATGAGGACATCGTTCTTCCGGAATTACGATACCCTCTTTTTCTCTTTTCTCTTTTCTCTTTTCCTCTTTTTCTCTTTGTAAAAAAATCTTCGGTGTTTTCGGTGTCCTCGGTGGCTAAAATAAACTATCTCACCATCTCACTACATTCTCAATTCTCAATTTACTCTCTTTTCATCTTTGTAAAAAAAATTCTTCGGTGTTTTCGGTGTCCTCGGTGGCTAAAATAATCTCTCGTTTCTTGTTATCCTCATTGTTTTTCAGTGTGCCCGCTGTAAACCTCATCCCCCAAGAAAGCAATTGACACAAAAACAACAATTCGCAAGTTGTCCTTCACAGGATAAAAAAATCGGGAGAATATAAATGAAGACAAATTCACGCAGCTGGCAGCCAACTCTTACCTTAGCCAGATTATTTGAAGAGCAGGATCAATTTTATGATGCTCTGGCTGCTTATGAGCTAATGTGTAACAATGATTCATCGCCCGCATTACGGGAAAAGATAGAAGACCTGCATTTGCGTATATTAAATGATCCGAATGGCAGTTATGACCCTCGTCTGGAACAGCTTTTTTCTCCGGAAGAGCTTGCTTATCTAAAAATTCTGCATCATCAGGGTTTTGCTAATTTGGCTAAAGCGCGGGAAAAGCTTATAGATGGAATGCAGGGTTCAGAAATTGATTTCAGTGAAGTTATGCCGGATGAAGTTTTAGCAGATGATTCCGAGCTGGAAGCACTAATCAAAATGTTGGAGGAGATTGAACAGCAGGCACAGCTAAATTTAATTTCCGAAGGCAGTAATATTGGTGAATACACTGTTCAAGACCTCCTGATTGCTATTCTCGCTAAATTTGATAAAAGCCAAAAAATCAGCGATGTTAAGCTGAGTGATCTGGTAACGCTATTTCTGGAGATGCAAAACCTGAAATCCCAACCCTGATGAAACAAAAAGACCCCGGGGACTTCAATTCTCTTTGCGTAAGCTGCTACAGGGATTGCAAACAAAAAGCTTTTACCTTAATTATTGCCTGTCCCTATTACGATCCTTATCCTGTGCAATTGGAATTGAAATTCAAAGGACTGCGTAAAAAGCTGAAGAATAAGTGATTTCCCGGCTATAGCGTAACGGGATTCCTGTTTGCCCAGGTAGGGCAATTATGTGAATAATTTTCTAATAGAGGGATGAAACCAAAATGCGTATTATAACGGGTATTTATAAGGGACGTAATCTTTTTTTAGTGCCTGGTATGAGCACCAGACCTACCACTTCCTTCAATCGGGAAGTAATCTTCAGTGTTCTTCAAGATTATGAAGGTTGCAGGGTTTTAGACCTTTTTGCCGGAACAGGTTCTTTAGGTTTGGAGGCACTTTCACAAGGTGCCAAGTGGGTGGATTTTGTAGAATTTGCCCCGGCTGCCATCAATACTATTTTAAAGAATATAGCTCTATTAGGGTGTTCCGAGAGCTGTCATCTCTGGCGAAAAAAAGTGGATGCCTATTTGAAGACCTGCGATACTAAATACGACATCATTTTCCTTGATCCGCCTTATGAAAAGAATTTAATTAACCCTGCTTTGAAATGTATCTATGAGAAGTCCCTCCTGAACGAAGAAGGCATTATTATTGCAGAGCATTCACCGCGGGAAATTATCGCAGAGGATTTTCTGCCTTATATTACCAAGGAAAAAAACAATAAGAGAACCCATTTTACCTGGTTGAGAGCAATGCAGGAGGAAGGGTGAATTTTTCCCCCAAGAAAATATTCCTTTCTTGGTGGGGATATGCTTCTTGTATCAATCCCGTATCGTTCCGGTATCGCGATATGGGAACGATACGGGAATCTTCTTAACTGCATAGCGGAAACAATGAGGTAATGAAAACCAGGCATTATTGTTGCTGAAAAAATATCGGTAAGGGGAAAAAAATGCAAGAGATGGTCAACTTTCCGGATGAACTAATTAAAATGCAAGAGATGATTGACCGGGAGTTCAGCATTATGATGTCCCCCTTAGGGCTTTAAAACCCTCTCCACCCTCTAAACCTTCTATTCCATTAATCCTTTTTTTACTCTGCAACTAATACTACCCTGCTTTTAAAAATTGGGAAATCTGAAAGAAAACTTTTCCTTGACATTCCTATTTTGTTTTTTTTTAGGGTTAAGTAAGAATATCTGAGTTAGAAGGAAGAACACATAATGGAAATAATCACAGAAGCACTCAAGTTTCCCTCTGATTGTAACATTATTTTAGGTCAAAGCCATTTTATTAAAACAGTGGAAGACCTCTATGAAGCCCTTGTTACCAGTGTTCCGGGAATCAAATTTGGTTTAGCTTTTTGTGAATCCTCGGGTCCTTGTTTAGTTCGTAAAGAAGGAACGGATAATGAACTGATAGAGATAGCGGTGGAAAATATGTTTCGTTTGGGTGCCGGGCACAGTTTTTTGATTATTATGCGTAATGCTTTCCCTATCAATATTATGCAAGCGCTGAAGGACTGTCGGGAAGTGGTGAATATTTTTTGTGCTACAGCCAATCCGGTAGAGGTGATTTTAGCTCAGACAGAGCAGGGAAGTGGAATTTTAGGCGTTATAGATGGTTTTTCACCTAAGGGCATAGAACTGGATACCGATATCACACATCGGAAAAAATTCCTTTTGGATATTGGCTATAAACGTTAAGAATAATGATTCGTACTTTTATAGCCCTGGAATTACCTAAGCCCTTGAAAAGTGAACTGGGAAGTGTAATTAACAAATATGCTAAAGCAACTCCACCTTTTGTAAATTGGGTAAAACCGGAAAATTTGCATCTAACCCTGCTTTTTATTGGAGATGTTCAACCACAGGAAATTAGGGTTATAGAAGAAGTTCTGGAAAAGGAATGGGAAGGTCTTTCCCCCTTCAGTTTTTGTGCCGAGGGCTTGGAATTTTTTCCCGCAATTAATCCCCATCTTTTATGGCTGAAGCTTTCCAGCGAAAGCGACGGGATTTTCAAACTAAACAGACGCCTGCTGAAAGAGCTTTCTACCCGAGGCATTGAAGCAGATAAAAAACCTATGAAATTACACATCACTCTGGCACGGCTGAAAGCATCGCTGTCACCTGCCTTGGAAAGAGAAATAATGAGTAGTAAAATAACTTCGGAACCTCTGGATTTTGACTGTCTTTGCCTGTTTAAAAGCCAATTGTATCCTGAAGGTCCGCAATATACGATATTAAATAAATATAACTTAAATGAACAGCCGGAGGATTAATGCTGGATAAAAACAAAGATGCTGCCTTAAAAACAGCAATTTCGCAACTGGAAAAAAAATACGGTGTCGGAACTTTAATGCGCCTGGGAGATAAACCTCAGCAGGTGGTTGATGTAATTTCCACCGGAGCTCTCAATTTGGATATCGCCTTAGGAATAGGAGGAATTCCCAAAGGCAGAATAACGGAAATTTACGGTGCTGAAGCATCCGGTAAAACAACTTTGGCTTTACACATAGCGGCAGAATGTCAAAAACAGGGTGGAACAGTTGCCTTTATTGATGTGGAACATGCCCTTGACCCGCTTTATGCTAAACACTTAGGGGTAATTACAGACGACCTTTTGCTTTCTCAACCCGATGGAGGTGAACAGGCACTGGAAATAACGGAAACCCTGGTCCGCAGTTCTGCCGTTGACTTAATTATTATTGATTCGGTAGCTGCCCTGGTTCCCAAACAGGAAATTGAAGGTCAAATGGGAGATAGCCATGTAGGTTTACAAGCACGATTGATGAGCCAGGCATTGCGTAAATTAACTGCCATCGTTTCCAAAAGCAATACGGCAGTTATTTTTATCAATCAAACCAGAATGAAAATCGGTGCGGGACCCTATATGAATCCGGAAACAACAACCGGAGGAGTTGCTTTAAAATTCTATTCTTCCGTGCGCCTGGAAGTTCGCCATGGAGCTAATATTAAAGATGTGGGCTCCGATTCACAGGTTATCGGAGCACGCACTAAAGTGAAGATTGTGAAAAACAAATTCGCTCCTCCTTTTAAAACTGTGGAATTCCCCATTATTTTTGGTCAGGGTATCTCCAAACTGGATATTATTATTGATATGGCTGTTCAGCGCGATATAATTAAGAAAAGCGGTTCCTGGTTTTCTTACAACGACCTTAAACTGGCTCAGGGAGTTGATAAAACCAAGCTTTATTTAACTGAAAATCCCAAACTGCTGGAAGAGATTGAAACCAACTTGAGGGAAAAATTGAACCCTGAGGACTTTAACCTTACTTCTGATGATAATGAATCTGAAGATCTTGAAGAAAGCTGAAAACGCTAAAAATTCTGTAGTAATTATAGACAGTAAAGTGAGGGGGATTCTTGCCGATAGAATCCTCCTTCCTTTTTTCCCGATTCCTTTTACCGGTGAAATTAGCGAGGAACAAGGCAAAGAACTGCTTTCCCTTGTGGAAAATAACGCCCGCCGGCAACTGCTGAAATATATTGCGGATAGAGAACATAACTCCCTGGAATGCAAACAATTCCTTGCCCGGAAACAATATCCGCCCGAAATGATTGAAGCCCTGCTTAAAGAATTCCAAACCAAAAAATATATAGACGATGAACGCTATGTGCAAATCCTGATTAGTTCCCTGCTGGAAAGAAAAAAAAGCAAACGGGCAATAGGACAGAAACTGAAAGAAACCCGTCTGCCAACGGATTTATGGGTAGAAAAACTAAACGCAATCTGCAATCCGGAAGAAGAAAAAGAAAACCTGCAGGAACAAATGACAATCCTGCAATTGCGCTATCACGATTTGCCCCTTAACAAACAAAAAGAAAAGGTCTTTGCTGCCCTCTATCGTAAAGGTTTTGATTTGGATGCTATTCACAGCGCCTGGCAGGAAAGAAAGTGACTGATTTCTGCTTACCCGGAAATTACAAAAACACAGAAATAAGATAGAAAATACAGAAATAACAGAAGGATAACGCACTTTCTCTAATATAACGGAGAAAGGGAATTCTACTGTAACTATTCTATTGTTTGGGTATAAAAATTGCTTCCCGTTAGGCAGAGATATGGGTTTTGTCCGTAACTATTATTAGTGAACAAATAGTTTCCGGATGATTTTATGCGATAGTGTGTGTGTTCAAACCGGGCGTAATATTTTTGCTTACTCCGGTTGTGTTTATCCCTTAACAAGTATAACTAAACTCAAGGAGAAGGTTATGAAACGCTTATTTTTAGCTATTCTTGCCCTAATGCTGAGTATGGGAGGAATTCTTTCCGCTCAAACTTTGGTTACTATCGGAAGTGGAACTACAGTTAATACTACTTCAGGAGTTCCCACTCCCTACGGCACATATTATAAGAACTTTCATCAACAGTTTTTAGTTTTGGCATCCGAATTGAATGATGCCGGTGGAGGTGCCGGTAATATCACTTCTATTGCCTTCAATGTCAGTGTATTAAATAATTGTAGTCCGATGCCGAACTACACAATTAAATTAAAAAGCACAACTCAAACTACCCTGAGCACTACTTTTGAAGTAGGGGATTATACAACTGTTTGGAACGCACCAGAATTTATGCCTGTAACGGGTTGGAATGTGCATACTTTCACTACTCCTTTTAATTGGGATGGTGCTTCCAACCTCATTGTGGATATTATTACTACTTTAATACCCGGAAATTATACACAGAATGCCTCTTGTTATTATTCTGCAACAACTTTCAATAGCTCTCTGCGTTATCAAAGTGATAGTGTTGATGCTTCTACATCCTTAACCGGAACAACTGCCCTAAACCGTTCCAATATGCAATTTATTATGGCTCCTCTTATAGTTACCAATCCTCCCAATCCGGCAATTTTGGTTTCTCCCGCCAATGGAGCTACCCTTGTTAATCCTGATGTAAATTTAAATTGGAATAGTGGTGGAGGTGCCCCTTCCGGTTTTAAGCTCTCTTTGGGAACCAATAATCCGCCTACAAACATATTGAACAATCAGAATTTGAACTTGCTTACAACTTATGACCCGCCTCAGGATTTTGATCTTAACACTACATACTACTGGAAGGTTACTCCCTATAATGCTATAGGAGATGCGATTAACTGCCCTGTCTGGAGTTTCACTACACACGGTGAGCCCATTGTAAATACCCTTCCCTATTACCAAAATTGGGATACAGTTACCCCACCGGATTTACCTTTTGATTGGACAAGTATCGTGCAGGCAACAGTAACTACTGCCTATGTTAATACTTTTGCTTCTACAACTTATGCTCACAGCCAACCAAACTGTATCCGTCTCTATAATTCTACAGATGCCAATGCTACCGTTATGCTGGTAGCTCCGGTTATTGGAGATGCTCTTGATCCTCATTCGGTAAGAATTAAATTCTGGGCTCGTTCCAGCAGTGCCGGCTATCCTCTTTCGGTAGGGGTTTTGGCTAATCAGACAGACCCGGCTACCTATCAGGAAGTTCAAAACATTGCTCTTACCATAACACTAACAGAATATGTGGTGGATTTAACTACCTACACTGGAACCGGACGCTTTGTTGCTTTCAAACATGGACTTGGGGGAACAAGCCGCACTTTGTATCTGGATGATATCAGCTTGGAACTGATAGCTCCTAACGATTTGGCAGCCCTTTCTGTAACCGGAAATGTTACTCCCAGTGTAGGCAATGCCTCAAACTATACGGTAACCGTTAAAAACTGGGGAACTGCTACCCAAAGTGCCTATATAGTTAAACTGATGAGTGGAGATACGGAATTGACAAGTGTTCCCGGACCAACCATTGCAGCTGGAGCAACTGCTTCCTCTACTGTTACCTGGACACCTACTGCGGAAGGACCGATGAGCATTTATGGCAAAGTAGTTCTTACCGGTGATGTAAATCCTGTTAACGATAATTCACCGGTTATGAATATTTCTGTTATGCCTCCAGGAGCCACTGTAATAACTATTGGCGAAGGCAATCTTGCTGAAGGTATCCCCTGGGAATTCTTCTACAAAAACAGTTTATTCCAAACCCTGTATTATCAGGATGAAATTGGAGTAATGGGAAATTTAACCGCGATTACTTTCTACAATAACTTTGTTACCAATTTAACTGATAAACCTGTAAAACTGTGGCTCGGAACAACTGATTTGGTTGATTTGAGTGCGGGTTGGATTTTGAATGATTTAACCCTGGTTTATGACGGCACTCTAAACTTTCCCAACGGAGAAAATGCAATAGTAGTTCCGCTGCAAACACCATATCTCTATACCGGTGGTAATCTTGTTCTCTATGCCAATAGACCTATGGATACACAGTATTTTAGCAGCAGTGATAATTTCAGAGCTCAAACAGTGGGTACTAACCGTGCTCGTAAACTTGTATCAGATACAGTTACTTATGATCCGCTGAATCCTTCTGCTGCAGGAACCCTTTCCGGAACTTTTCCCATGACTTCTTTAACCTTTGTGGTAACGGGAATGGGTTCTTTAAGCGGAACAGTAACCAGTAGCGGTTCTCCTGTTGCCGATGTTTTAATTCAAGTAAGTAATGCCAATTATTCCTACACCCGTATTACTTCTGCTACAGGAGAATACAATTTCCAGTATCTGCCTATTGGGAACTTCACTTTAACTGCTTCTAAACTTGGTTATGAAACACAAACAGTGAATGTAACCATTATTGAAAACCAAAATACGGTGCAGAACATTAGCTTAGTATCTTCCAGCACGGTATCTGTAAGTGGACATATTGTCGGTAGTGATCAACCCACAGTAGGAATTGCCAATGCTCATATATTTTTGGACGGACCTCTGGATTATGAAGGCACTTCCAATGCTAATGGAGATTTTACTATCCCCGGTGTCCTATCCGGAAACACCTATACCTATACTCTTCAGGCAGTTGGTTATGCAGATTTGACAGGAACCGTGGTAGTTGGCTCCACAAGTGTAAATATGGGAACCCTGGTTATGAGTGAATTTGCCCAAGCTCCAGTGCAAATACTGGCAGTGGAAAATACTGCTCAAACCCAGGTTACACTTACTTGGCGTCCTCCCGGATCAACAGGAACCGGAGCTGGTTTGGAAGATTTTGAAATTGATGATGGTGGTTGGGTTCCTTCTTCCAACTGGACAAATCCTTTAGGTGATTTTGAATGGACTAATACTTATGATGTAGCAAACTGGTCACCTACTTATACTGGAGCAAATGTTACACCACCTCCTGCAGCTCATTCCGGAACAGGGATGTGGGGAACTAAGATAAATACGAACTACAATAATTCCGGTGGCTTCAATTATTTGACTAAGACCTTCAATCTAAGTATGATAACCAATGCCCAGCTAAGTTTTTGGAGCTGGGAAAATGTATTCGGCAATTTTGACTATTGTCAGGTTTCTGTTAACGGAACATTGGTTTGGGGTCCTTCTTGGGATTATACAGGAACCCAATGGAGGCAACGAGTTATAGACCTTTCCGCTTATAGCGGTATGGCTGAAGTAACAATTCAGTTTCAGATGTGGGCAACAACAACAGTTAACTATGCCGGTTGGTATATAGATGATGTTTATGTAGGAACCGCTCAAACTACTTTTGCCAAATCGTCTTTACCTACTATGCCTCCTGCTTTAAAAGGTTTAAGTGAAATAGAAGCAGCTAAAGTAGCCAATGCACTTGCTTTACAAGAACCTCAAAGAACAATTCAGAGTAGTGATTATAGCAGAACTGATAACCGTGTTCTATATGGTTACAAGGTTTGGCGGTTTATTTCCGGTAACGAAACTAATGAAGATAGCTGGATTTCGCTAACTACCAATACAATAACCGATACAACCTTTATTGATACTTCCTGGGGAACTTTACCGGACGGAAATTACCGCTGGGCTGTGAAAGGTGTTTATTCTAATAACTTACTTGGTCCTGCTGGCTTTTCCAATCGGATGCTTATCCTGAGAAATGATATGGCAGCCAATACTATAACTGGTTCGCTTACTCCTACGGCAGGTACTTCCTCTACCTATACAATTGGAATTAAGAATGTGGGAACTCAAGCAAAGCCAGCAGGCAGCTACACAGTAAAACTGATGAGTGGAGATGCCGAACTGGCAAGTGTTCCCGGTCCTGCCATCAATCCTAATCAGGTTTTGGATGTAGAAGTTAACTGGACTCCTTCAGAACAGGGTGCAATGGTTCTCTACGGTAAAGTATTCTTAACTGGAGATACAAATAGTGCCAATGACCAAACCCCTAACTTAAGTATCCTGGTAAATCCTTCCGGGGTCTTTATGATTACGATTGGCACAGGCGGTCAGTTTGCCCGTATGCCTGTAGATATGTATTATAGAAACAGTATTTATGAAGGGCTTTACTATCCTTCCGAAATGAGTAACTTTATGGGTCAGATTACCGGTATTCAGTTCTATAATAACTTCTATACCGATCTGCCCAATATGCCTACAAAGGTCTGGATTGGAACTACCACTTTAACTTCGTTGGCTAATGCCTGGATTCCAATTTCAGAATTAACTCTTGTTTTTGACGGGAATATCAACTACCCTGTCGGGGATAATGTTATCACTATTCCTTTTACTACTCCCTATCTGTATTTGAACTTAGAAAACCTGGTAATCTTTGTGCAACGACCTTATGAAACTGTATATCACAATAGCAGTGATGATTTTCAGGCACAAACGGATGCAACGAATACTGGCCGTTCCCGTCGTTTGTATCATGATACTACTGTTTATGACCCCACAAATCTTCCTACCGATGGAACTGTTTCCGGTCAATTTCCCAAGACCACTTTAATCGTGATTCCTGGAGGAGTGGGACATTTGGATGGTACTGTTGTTGCTACCGGAAATATTCCTTTACAAGGAGTAGCCGTCAATATTCCTACTACTACTTATAGCACGGTTACAGACGCTTCGGGTCATTATCACATTGCCAATATCCTTCCGAATAATTATGCTGTGCAATTCAGCAAGTTCGGCTACATTACTCAAAGCATCAATGTAACTATTGAAGAAGATGAAACCGAAATATTGAATGTAACAATGCAACCAATGCCTATGGTCTCTGTAACCGGAACTGTTTTAGCCAGCGATACCGGAACTGGAATTGCCGGTGCATCAATATACCTGGTTGGTTATCAAAATTATGAGACAACCAGCTCTGCTACCGGAACTTTCAGTTTTCCCGCTGTGTATGCCAATCAGGAATATGCATACACAATTATGGCAACCGGTTATACAGCTGCCACGGGAACAGTGAATGTAGGAGCAACGAACTTTAATATGGGCAGCATCACTATCAATGAAGTTGCCTATGCACCTTTTGGAGTTGTTGCTGCTTTAAATGATACTTATACTGAAGTAAATCTTACCTGGCAGGCACCTGATCCTACAGCAGTAGATGTAACTGAAGGTTTTGAAGGAACTGCATTTCCGCCTTTGCAATGGACTCAAATCATCAATAATACAGGAACGGAAGTTATTCCCGGGGTTTTACCAACCTGGTGTAGATTTGGAACTGTGAATGCAGGAGGAAATCCTGTAAATCCACCGGAAGGAAATTATCAAGCCGGTTTGTGGTGGACTTATACTCATCAGGATGAATGGTTAATTACTCCTACTTTCAATTGTCCTCCAGCAGCTCATCTTAGTGTAGATGCCTATATTTATCGGGGCTCTGTTTATAACGATCATTATTACATCAAGGTCTCTACCGATAATGGCACAAATTGGACTGTTTTGTATGATGCTACTACAGCAACCGGGGGCTGGAATTACTACGCCACTCCAATTACTTTGAATATGGATTTATACGGAGGACAGCAAATCAAAATTGCCTTTGAGGCAGACGATCCTCCTTCAAATGATGGACTCTGGTATTCCTGGTTTATAGATGATCTTTTTATTGGTAGTGCAGTTGATATGGTAAAATTTGACAGTTCAGAACTGATTGCTGCATCTTCCCAAACTGCTTTAACAAAGAATGCTGTTGCTAATATTATTGCTCCAAGCCCTTCTCGTGCAGCTATTAATGGCAATAGAGAAATTATTCCTGCCCTAAAAGATAAGGTTACAGCTCCAGCTCGTTCCGACAGAACTTTACAGGGTTACAAGGTCTGGCGTTTGATTAGCGGAAATGAAACAATACCTGATACCTGGACTCCTCTAAACACTCAATTGATAACTAACCTGGCAGCAGTTGATTCTGCCTGGACCGCACTTCCCAATGGAAGTTACCGTTGGGCTGTGAGAGCCGTTTATACTGCCAATGTCGTTTCAGTTCCTTCTTTTTCCAATATCCTTGTAAAAGAAACGCAGATGGGAAATATTGTCGGTTTTGTGCGTAAACAGAACAATCAGCCCATTCAGGGTGCAACTGTAACCGCTGCAGGGGTTTCGGCAACTACTAATTCCGTTGGAGCTTATTCTCTTGCTCTGGCAATTGGAACTTACAGCGTAACCGCTTCAGCAACAGGTTATCAGCCCAGAACATTTGACGGGGTTGTTGTCTTGCCCAATCAAAACACTACCTTGAACTTTGTGTTGGAACCGGTTGCTAACGAAGATGAATATTTACCGGCAGTAGTTACAGAACTGAAAGGAAATTATCCTAATCCTTTCAATCCCGAAACAACTATTTCCTATTCCATTGTGGATAGATGTAAAGTGCGTTTGGAGGTTTATAACCTAAAAGGACAACGGGTTAGAACATTGGTGGACGCTGAAAAAACAAACGGACATTATACCGTTGTTTTCAATGCCAGAGACGATAAAGGCAATGCCCTTTCTTCGGGTATCTATTTCTATCGCTTGCAGGCAGGAAACTATGTTTCCACGCGTAAAATGCTGCTGATGGAATAGGCACAATCGGCTAAATAAACCTTATATAAATAAAGGGGACGGAAGTTATTTCCTCCCCTTTTTGTATCTATAATGAATTCTGTTTGCCAGGAAAGGATAGTGTTTTTGGCATTGTTATAATGCTATCTTTTGTGGCTTTGATGTTGTTCATCATTCCACAATTAGTGCCTAATCAAAATAAGCATTGGATTTAACCAATAAACTTCATTTTCCGCTTGACTATAAATCCCGATTTGGATATATGGAATTCTGATTTTGAATATTGAAGGGTTTTAACTGCAGTATTTTTTTCTTTCGCTTGTATATAATAAATGTATAATCTACATCTAAAAGAAGGAGATTTAATTATGAAAGTAGGGAAACAAATTGTCCTGATGATGGTTGCGCTAATGCTGATGAGTTGCGCAACCGCCAAAGATGTTATGCTTGACCCTTATGGAACAAATCCTGTGGTTGAGGTAGTTAAAAATGTGCGTGAAGCAGTAGTTCAAATTAGGGTAGAAGCAAAAGTGACGGTACAGAATTATGCTAATCCATTTTTCAATGATCCTTTTTTCCGTCAATTCTTCGATTTCCCTCAGGAGCAGACCCGTCCCATCGTTTCTTTAGGTAGCGGTTTTATTTATGAATATAATCCCAATACCCGCGAAGCGTTTATTTTAACCAATAACCATGTAGTGGAATCAGGTAGAGAAGGAACAATTACAGTTACGATGGCTGATAAAGTAGTTTATACAGCATCGGTAGTTGGTTTAGACCCTAATACCGATGTAGCTGTAATTAAGATAGTTGTGAAGGAAAAGGAGAAAGTTACTGTTGCCCCTTTGGGTGATTCCGATAAGCTGCAAATAGGAGAATGGGCAATTGCCATAGGTAATCCTTTTAGCGAAGGATTGGATAGAACAGTTACCCTGGGAGTTATTTCTGCAACCAGCAGAGCCAATCTTAATTTGGGTAATAATTCTCCTCTTTATCAGGATTTTATTCAGACCGATGCTGCCATCAACAGTGGTAATAGCGGAGGTCCTTTACTAAATATTAAAGGAGAAGTTATCGGCATCAATTCTGCTATGGCAAGCACCAATGGAGGCAATGTGGGAATCGGTTTTGCCATTCCGATCAATCTTGCCAAGAGAGTTGTGGAAGATCTTGTTGCCAGCGGAAAAGTTACGCGCGCCTATATTGGAATTCTGGCTCAGGAAATAACCCCGGATATTATGGATTCTTACGGTTTGAGCGAAGTTGCCGGAGTTCTTGTGGCTAAAGTGGAAAAGGATTCTCCAGCCGAAAAAGCGGGACTTCAAATTGAAGATATTATTCTGGAAATTAACGGACAGAAAGTTTCCAGTGTTCCCAAATTCCGGATCGCCATTGCTACAGCTAAAGTTGGACAGGATATAACCTTAAAAATCTTGCGCAATAAAAAAGAAATGACCGTGAAAGTAAACCTGGAAGCATATCCTGAAGATACCATAGCCGCAACGGATTCCACAAAAGGCACTCTGGCTACAGGAATTACTGTGGAAGGAATTGATAGCGCTATTGCCAAACGCCTGAATATAAAAAGCGATAAAGGAGTTGTGGTAACAAAAGTAGAACCGAATTCTGCCGCCGCCAAATCGGGATTGAAAGTGGGTTATGTAATCCTGAAAATTGAAGGAAACGAAGTAAACAGCCCGAAGGAATTTAACACCGAACTGGAAAAAGCCAAAACAAATATGGAAAAGGAAAATAGAAAGACCATCCGCCTCTATGTGTTGGATACAAATAATCAACCTCTTATCCTCATCCTAAAATTTGAGTAACACTCTTTAAGCGAATAAATATAAGTGGAAGGTTCCGTAACCTTCCACTTTTGTTTTCTTCCGGAACAAGTAATTTACCGCTTTGTTAATTGGATTTCAGAATTCGCCTTCTGCATATAGAAAAAGGGTATTATCAAACCCAAATAATGCAGTAGTGACTCCTTTACTTGTTTGTTATTTTCCCAATTTTTTGGTTGCATTGTCCATTGTTACATATCCTCGGAACCCGAAATTTTTTCAATAACCCTCCAATATGACTCCCGTATCGTTCTCATATCGCGATATGGGAACGATACGGGAATCTCATCCGCCGCATATCGCAAAAAAACAGGAATTGATTAACAAATATTTAGTAGCAGAAAAAGAATAAAATCACCAGAGATTTTTTTTATCGCTTTCTGGTGTTATATACATTCATAGTGAAATGTATATAAGCTATTTGAGGTATAAGATTTTAGCGGAAAACGCGCTATCCCCGCTTTGCACCTTCCAGAAATAAACTCCGGAGCTCACTTGTTTGCCGTTGTTATCTTTTCCGTTCCAGTTTATGGTGTAATTTCCCTGAGGAATCAATTCCTTTTGCCAGGTTTTAACTAACTGCCCTTTCAGGTTCAGAATAGCGATATCCGCCTGGCAATTTTTAGCTGCTGTAAGTGACAGACAAGTTGTTTTATTAAAGGGATTGGGGTAAGAAGTAAATTTTAGTGCTGCGGCAGGCGTTGTTTCATCCTGAACAGCCGTTCCTGAATGTTGCAAAAGCAAAGTTCCATTTACTTTAACAGCATTCCGATGGTGATGAGAATTATCTATAAATGCATACCAGTCCGCACCGCAAGGAATACTGAAAATTCCTGATGCTGAGTTTGCAGGACCTAAATGGTTATATCCTGAGCCAAAACTATCCAGTTGCCAAAAGAGGATATTATCGCTATCCATTACCAGATAAGCAACTTCTCCAGGTGACTGCACATATTTATAGTGCAGAGGTCTCACACCCAGCGAATAGATATCGTCAAATAAAGTAAGCCCGGTAATGTAATATCCGTCACTATTAAAAGTGGCGCTAAAGCGGTAGTCCTCAAGAGGATCAGCTGGAGGTGGTAATTCAGTTAAGGCAGGAACCGGCATAACTGAAGGAATTGTTAATATATACTGATAGGTTTCCCCGGCAACGGAATTAGTGATTAACTGAGTGTAAGTTCCCGCAATTTCGGGAAATAAGCCAAAATTGGTTTCAACTCGGGCACGAAAGTTTCTATCTTCTCCCACAACGAAAGTGGCAATTCCATTATTATCGGTATATTGTTCGCAATCAAAGCGGCTGCTGTCCACTAAAATTGCCAGAATTACTCTTGCTCCATCAACGGGCTGTAAATTGGCATCGGTAACTTGGATAACAATATTAGCAACACCTTCAGAATATCTATTGGTTACAGGAGTTAACAATCCGTCGGAACGAATATCAAAAACAGTGCCAAAGTCATAACCCCAGCCGTTTTCATAAACCAAAGGATTATCAATATAACCGTTCACAGGTTCCCAGGCAACCCAATATTCGTCCCAAAATTCATTCCAAGTGTGGTCTAAAGATAAGGATAAAACACTGGCACAGGGAATTAGAGCCAAACGCGCTACGGCGGAAGTTAAATCAGCATATTCTCCACAGCGTCCGATATGTTTAGTGATAATCCTCACCGGTTGATGAGGTCTTTCATTATTGGAAGTAAAGCTCATTAGTTGATTTATCCACCACTGAATTGTGCGTATAGCATCATTGCCGGTTCCGTCACGATTGAAAAGTGTCTGACATTGCATTAAAGTGTCCCGGAGCACGGGATAATCTCCTTCCTGAAGATTGTATAAATATCCGCGCCAGAATTTGCCCGTGGGAGGAGGAGCAATGTTATTGTTGTGCGAAGAATTGTTTTCTATAACAACCGGATTGATGTAAGCAGGAATTTCATCTGTTATCTTGAGATGAACGATAGACCAGTAGTAAAGTTCTCTGGGAACAGTAACTTGTTGCATTTCACCGGAAGCATCTTTCTTCCAGTAACGGGTTGTGGAATAATAATCTCCTCCGCTGAGGGCGTTTCCGGAATCTATAATTTCCACATAAGGCAGCTCCAGAGCAATGGAATAAAGCAATTGAGCATTCTCCGTAAAAAGCTCCGGTAAGGCATACTCGGAATTTAAATACTGCGGAGAAGAATTGGCAATGCAGAAAGATATCTCATCCACATAAGGGTCTTGCGTGTTAAGAATCAAATTTGCCCAAAGGGTTTGTTTATCAGTTTCCAGTTCTGCCAAAACGGATGCCAGCTCTGTCTGTAACCATTCGGGAGCTTTGTAAACAGCTTGAAATGCAGTTTCGGAAAGACATCCAGGAGCTCCAAAGGGCTGCCCGCTCAAAGAAAAATCCATAAACTGCATACCATATTGCCCTTTTGCCGGCAGCCGAAAGCGCAAATCCAATTCCTCTAAAGTATCCCAGTCCCGAGCTGCAGAAAATTCTTCAGCTGCTGCTACGGGTTCTTTTATAATTAATGATTCCACGGGAGTAGAAATGGAAGTTACTTCATCCGAAACCGGAATTTCACTAACGGTTAACCCTCTATCCGTAGCAAAAAGGGTTACGCTGATTAGCACCAAGAAGATAACTGAAAGGTTTTTCATCGCTTTATCCTTAATTTTTTTTTCTTAATAACCTCAGCACGCCCTTCCTACGCATTTTTTATCTTTGTAATAATATACTTGCACAGCTTTGGCAAGCTCCGATTACCCAATTTCCATATACAATGGCAGCACTAATGAAAATTTCTCGCTACCCGAAAGCCCAGATTGTTGCCTTTAAAATTGGGAGCAAAACCTCCGCGCGCAGTGATGGAACAAGCATCAATTTCACTATTAAAACTGCCCCCTCGGGCAATGCGATAAACACCTTTTTCAGAACCTTTGGGATGGAACATTTTTTCTCTGTAGTATTGGCTGTAATAATCCCAGCACCATTCATAAACATTACCGCTAAGGTCATATAAGCCATATTGATTGGGAGTTTTGGTTCCTGCAGGATGAGTTTTATTTTCACTGTTGCGGATATTCCAGGAGACCTCGGATACATCGTTACTGCCTGCAAATTGTAATTTATTCAAAATATCTCCACCCCGGGCAGCATATTCCCATTCTGCTTCGGTAGGTAAACGATAACCGGAGGCATTCCAATCACAGGTAACAATATAACGCAAAGTATCCAAATTGCTTAGATTATCCGGATCGGGCTTGGTCTTATCAATTTTATAACAGGGAGTTAAACCGCTACGGGAACTAAGGTTATTACAGAATTGCACCGCTTCATAAAAAGATACATTGGTAACGGGTAAATTGTCACCTTTATTTTCAGAAGGGTTATAGCCCATAACTTCTGTCCATAATTTCTGTCCGATTTCCGTTTTGCTCATCATAAAAGGGGGAAGCTGAACTTCATGCCGGGGGCGTTCATCTTCATTACGATTGAGAAAATGGGTTCCCATCTGAAAAGTTCCCCCTGAAATATAGAACAAGCCATCCGAAATATCGGAAAAATTGTCTGTAGTGAGAGTGATTTTCGTGGTCTCACGATTGTAAACTTTAATGTCTTTTCGGTAGTAACTGTTTCGGTAAATTGCTTCTGCGGTGTATGTTCCTGCCTGAACGGAGACATATTTTTGGGCTTTTTTTGCCTCCACTTTGCCATAGAACTTACCCCCTAAAAAAAAATCAACGGTATAAGGGCTTTGAATAATCAAAATACCGTTGCCGGTTGTGACCTTATTTGTGGGTGGGGGCAAGGGAGAAAAAGTATTTATTTCTGTTGCCTTATTATCTTTAGGCATATTTTGCTGATTGGGATAAGCTGGTTCTTGCTCAGGAATTGCTTTGGGCTCTTCTATGTAAGTATCGGGAGCATCAAAATCCAGCATCAGAACTTGATTTTTAACCACCCGAACTCTCCGGATAATTGTATCCCGGGGATTTTTAAGCATAAGTTCATGCTCACCCACAGGAATATCTTTAACGATTGCCTGATCGCCGGCAAATAAACTCTGCCGGAGTTCACTATCAACATACAAATCGCCCCCGAAAGAGGTTTTCACTTTTACACTTCCATATTCTTGAGGCACAATCGGTTTTGGCTCTTGCGGAACTGGAGGTGGAGAATAAGGAGCAATCGGAGTAATGGGCTCCGCTTTAACAAAGAAAAAATCCTGCCTCAAAGTTCCCGTGCTGTAAGGAATTTGCTTTTCCTGCGTTTTAATGGCTACATCATTGGTTATTTTTTGAATGAAGTCCGTAATTTTAATACCAGGTGTTTTAATGTTGGAAAGCAGGGATTCCGTGAAAGGACTGTTTCTGCCCTCTCCATCAGCCGCAGTTTTTCCTTGTCCCGTAGCAAAAATTACACATTGCGAACCGGCGGAAACTGTCATCGGAGCTAAACCGCTTCTAATGGAACGCGAAAAAGAAAAGGGATTATCTCTGCAGGCATCTAAAATCACAATGCTGACCCCGGCTCTGCTAAGTTCCTCCAAAAGCATTGAAGTATCATAAGAAAGATAAGCGCAACGCGTTGCTGAGACAATATATTCATTCACCGGAATAAGATAATTCTTGCCTTCAATTTGAGCGGCATGACCACTGAAAAAAAAGACCACTTCATCAGAAGGAGTAAGCGTAGTAACAAAATCGCCTATTGCATTGTAAAAACCCTCACGATTAAGATCGGTATGTAATGTAACGCTAAAACCTATCTCTTTCAGAACATTATATACATCCGTAGCATCATTTACGGAATTACGCAAAACCTGCTCCTGATAATTGGCATTGCCAATTACTAATGCCTTGCGCATACCCCCTAAGGGACTCAAGCAGATAATAAGCAGCAGAACTGATACTGCATATTTCATAACCACCTCCTTTGTTAAAGTGGTTCTGCTATAATATCTCTGATAATATTATAGTCGGAATTCCGTTGTAAGCAAATTGACCTTCTAATTAGCAAATTAGCTTCGCCTACAACATTTTCCAGCTCTTATACAACTGGGAGCAATGCTATTTATTCTTAAAAAATTGTCAATGAAAAAGTTAAAAGTTTGAAAAAACAAAAGGGCAAGAAGACATTGGGTTCTTTGATGCTTTATGCTTCCTTTCTATATCAGTTCTTGCAATATCGCCAACGCTTCTTTCTTTGCACCAATACCATTTTCCGCTACAGGACCCACGCAGGCAGGACAGCCGTTTTCACAACTGCAACCCTTAATTCTATCCATCCCTGCATACAAAAGTTGACTATGCAATTCATACAATTTCCGGCTGAGACCTATTCCCCCGGGAAAATTATCATAAATAACAATTACCGGATTGCCAAGTGCCAGGGGTGATTTATCTTCACTATGCACTCCCAAATCCTGAGGGGCACACATTACAAAAAAGGGTGCCAAATTACCCAGCAGATAAGCCAAGGCAGATAAACCGCTTTGAATATGCACTCTTGCTTCTGCTAAACGATGACAGCGTGGGCACAAAGTAACAAGATTATTTGGCTCATTTGCTTCGTCAGGTTCTTCAAAACGCCGAAAAGGAATTATATGATGAACTTCCAAATCCTCTGTAGCTCCACAATTCCGGCAATGATAATTATCTCGCTGAAGAATTTGTTCACATCTTTCTTTCCATTTATTACCGTAATCATTTTTATCGTTATTCCACAAACCCTGCTCACGGATTCTTTCCACCGTCTCTTCCGAAAGGGAAATCCAATATGCCTTGGTCTGCATAATTTCGGGTGGCAGGTCAAGTTCCTCCTGATCCAAAACTTCCATTGTCCAAAACCGCAAGCGTTTAAAGCCGGTTATAGTTTTGGTAACTGTCACTTCCCCAAAGTGTTTTCTGCCTCCGGTAACATTTTCTAAGCGCAATAACTTGTTCAAGGCAATTTCAGTGAATTGGGTCGCCTGCGTGTAATAATTTACCTGAACGGGCTCTAAAATCACTTTCTTCTGCTCTGCATTCAGTTCTTTAACTACCCAGGTTTCACCCTGATGAAGATAAATGGCATTAGGATGTGTCATCCATTTTACACTTCCGGAATCTACCCAACCGACTAATTCGTCATCTGCCAGAATTTGAAATTGATTTCCCGCATTGCGTAAAGAAACATCCCCAGCAGGATATTTTCCGCTCAAACCAATATAGCGGTTACCGATATGTTTTATTAAACCCTCATCTATAAGGGCAAAGAGGTGACCTTGAATTTCAGCGAAACTTAAAGCACCGAAATTTTCGCCATCTTTCAAAGCCATCTCACTGATAGCGCAAAGCAGTTGCAGGCGTAAAATTTCGCTGTTATCGGGGTCTATTAATGCCTGTTCCGGGTTGTTAGCAAAAATATATTCGGGATGCTGACAAATATACTGGTCTAAAGGATTTCCGCTTGCTTCCAAAATACAAAGAGACGGATTTCCTTTTCTACCTGCTCTACCGGCTTCTTGTCTGGTGGCACAAATTGTTCCGGGATAGCCATTTAAAAGGATAGCATCCAGACCTCCGATATCAATTCCCAGCTCTAATGCATTGGTAGAAATAACTAAACCGATTTTACCAGTACGCAAATCATTTTCCACTTTTCTGCGTTCTTCAGCTAAATAACCGCTTCGGTAACTACGGATTTTATCTGCCAATTTCTGATCACTGGTTAAATAACGAAAAATGAGTTCCACGCTGCGTCGGCTACCGGTAAAAAGAAGTGCCTGTAAATTTGTTTGTAATAAACCTTTGGCAATACTGCTAATTTCTTGGGTAGCACTTCTCCGGATGCCTAAAGCGGGCTCAATAACAGGGGGATTGCAAATATAAAAATGCCTTTCTCCTTTAGGAGAGCCATCTTTATCTATCAACACAACCGGCTCTTCAATAAGGGTTTCAGCAAGTTCACGCGCATTGGCTAAAGTAGCGGAAGTAAAAATAAACTGCGGTTTTTGACCATAAACAGCAGTTATGCGTTTCAAACGCCTGATTACATTTGCCGTATGCGAACCGAAAACCCCCCTGTAAATATGCACTTCATCAATTATCACATAAGCTAAACGAGAGAAAAATGTACTCCACAAAGTATGATTCGGTAAAATACCCAAATGCAACATATCAGGATTGGTAAAAAGAATATTTGCCTGTTTACGCAGTTTTCCCCGTAAATCCGTTGCTGTATCGCCATCGTAAATACCATTTATAATTGCAGGTATAGCAGAATTTTGTCTGTTCAGCTCTTTGCAAAGGGTCTGCATTTTCTGTGCCTGATCCTGTGCCAATGCCTTTGCAGGAAAAAGAAGTAAAGCCCTGCTTTGCGGATTTTGCACTATCTTGTTTAAGATAACTGATTGATAAACCAAACTTTTCCCGCTGGCAACCCCGGCACTTACAACTACATTTTTCCCTGCTAAAAGAGCTTTAATTGCCTCTGCCTGATGAATATAAAGCTTTTCTATTCCACTGTTTATCAGTAAATTCTGCACCGGAGGTAAAAGACCCTCAGGATACAAATCTGTTTGCGCAGCTTTAGCGGATTCTATGTTTTCAGCTACAATTGTGGAAGCAAAACGCTTTTCCTGCTTAAAAGCTCTGATAAAGTCCTCAATTTGTGTCTGTTGTTGTTTCACTGCTATCTTTTTTCCCAAGTTCCTTTTGCATATACCTAATTTTCACTGTGGCAGTAAAGGTCAAGGATAAGTTTTTCGGATGGCTGATGTCTCCGTCAACCATAAAAAACGATAAAATCTTTCACTAACATTAATTCTGTTTTGATGTATGTTTCTGTAAAAGCTTGGTTCTCGCCATTATTTACCTATTGCCTCCAGTTTAGTTAACCATTCGTTAAAATGCGGGCATCTTTTTCGTATTAGAGATAGCTCTATATTCGGGGTTACTTGGCTTGTAGCAAACACTTTATTATATTCAGGAATAAATCTTTTAATTCTTTTGGACGGAGCAGTGGCTGCTCCATTATTAATTTCTTCAGGTTCCATTCCGGCAATGGATTTAATCAATTTTTGTATTTTGGAACTGTTATTTATATATGCCAAAGAGAGTTTTTGGGGTTCACACAAAATAATTGTTTCAAATTCATAAAGTTGAATATAGGGAATAACCCTATTGTCGTTGAGGTCTTTACTAATTGCTTCTTCCAGGATTTTCACTTGTTGAATACCTGTAGTTGCTTGTTTTGCTATATTATAAGCTGGAAATGAAGAAGGCAAACCGTATAAATCAATAAAAGTGGAAAACCTTTCTTGAGAAGAAGTAAATTGATTTAAGGCAACACAAATCTCCCGTTTGAATTTAATGTAGCTTCCCAAGCCACCTTTATATTTTCTACCGGTTTTTATATCAAAACTTGTTTGCACACATCTGCAATCCGTAAATATATTAAAGTTAAGCAGATAGGGTGCTATAACCTGATTAACAAAAACTTCTTCTGATTGCCCTTCCACAAACAAATGTAAATTCATTATGGTCTTCCCCCCAAAACATTCTTATCCCAGAGTTCAGCTAAGGTATATTTTTTTAACCAGACCCTCAATTCTTTTTCACTTAGCTGTTTAATTACGCTATATTTTTTCTGCCTGTCTCGTTCAACAACCATTATGCTGTCCGGCTTAAAATGATTTAGCAACTGAGCAGATTGTGTAGCCAGAAAAACCTGACAATAGGGACTGATGGTATGAACCATTCCTGCCAAAGCTGTTATGGCAGCAGGATGTAAACCCAGTTCCGGTTCATCTATAAAAATTACGGAAGGTCTTGTTTCTTCCGGCTGCAGTAAAAGAGTTGTTAATGCTATAAATCTGAGAGTGCCGTCAGAAAGCTGATGCGGACCGAAAAGATAATCGGAATTCGTTTCATACCAGTTCAGCATAATCATATTTTCATTTAGCCGTAAAGGTTGCAATTCAAAATCTCCAAATTGGGGAAATATTGCCCTAATTTGATTAACTATTCTATCATAGTATTGAGGTTCTTTTTGTTTTATGGAATATAAAAAGGCGGCAAGATTTCCTCCCTCGCTTTTTAACCCTTTATTGTCCATTATATAACCTGCTTGCCTGATCCGGGATTCCTTGGAAGTATCACTGAACTGAAAAACCCGCCAATTATGAATTAACATATCAATATTTTTAGCTACATCACTAAAATCCTTCCTTAAGCTTGATTTTCCTGCCTCATCTACAGGTAACTTATTGGTATCCAATGTGTTTACTTTCCCGTCTTGTTCTATAATATATATTGGCTTTTCAATGAATAAGTTGTCAGGTAATTTATAACTGACTTTTGCTAAATAAGTTATATTCTCAAGTTTGCTTTTGTTACCCGTTTCAAATTCTATTTCAAATTCAATAAATTGAGTTTTTTTAGCGCTATAATATAAAATTATGTTAGCACCACCTTGCTGCTCAACATAACTATTAAATTCTGTTTCATTCATATAATTCAGCATATTGAAGAAAGATATAATATTGCTTTTGCCGGAACCGTTTGCTCCAATTAATAAGGTCTCGTCTTTAAACTCTAATGTTTGTTTTTCTCCAAAGGACTTAAATCCCTTAAGAGACATTCTTTTCAGCTTAATTCTGGGTTTAGCCATTATTACTCCTGTAGTTTAGCTGTTTAGCTGCTTATCGTTATAAATAATATATCCAGTTTCATTAAAAAAGGTATTCCAATTATTAGGATTCCGGTTTCTGCTCAATATATTCAAGTAGTCACCTTTTTTTAATTGTCAGTTTGCATAATTCAAATTGGGAAACAGTTCTGTAGATATAGATTTTTTTTAACATCCTCTGTTTCTATAGTAAAGAAACATTTTAATTCATCATCGTGTTCACTCTCTAAAATTAAAAAAGTGGTGGGTGATACTGGATTCGAACCAGTGACCTCTACGATGTGAACGTAGCGCTC
>DAONFA010000033.1 GCA_035403355.1 Candidatus Cloacimonas sp.
GAGCACATGCTTTACACGCATGTGGTCGGGGGTTCGAGTCCCTTAGCGCCCACCATTTTTATTTTATGGCAGAAAATAGATTAAGGCAACAAGTGGTAAGGAATGAAAATCGCAGTTACAGGTGCTAACGGATTTGTAGGTAGTAACTTAGTTAAGCACTTTATTTCTCCGGCTAATGAAGTTAAAGCTATCATTCGTGCCAATGCTTCCACTGCCTTGATTCCGCGTGACGCACATATCGTAAGAGTGGATTATAATGATGTTCCTTCCCTTCTTTCTGCATTCACCGGTATAGATATAATAATTCACAATGCGGGAAAAACCAAGGCACTTGATGCCGAACAAATGTTCAATACTAATTTGGGAATAGCTGAAAAAGTAATTGAAGCGGTCAATAGAATTTCCGAGCAGTTGCAAATAATTTATCTAAGTTCCCAGGCAGCATCCCGTCCCAGCGTTAATAATATCCCTGTAAAAGAAGATGAACCGAGCGCACCTTTAACCTCTTACGGAAAAAGTAAATTGGCTGCAGAACAGGCATTCAGGGAAAAGTGCCGGAAAAATTACACTATTATTCGCCCCTGTTCCCTATACGGTTGTGGTGATAAGGATTTTTTGCAGCTTTTTAAAATGGTGGATAGAGGTTTTAGTTTCAAAATCGGGCATCGGGATAAGCTGTTAAATATGCTTTATATTTCTGAATTATGTAGTTTTATTGAGCTTTGTTTACATAATCCCGCGGCTTATTTTCAAACCTTTTTTGCTACCGATGGACAGGTCTATAAACAAAGCGATATTTTTACTTCCATTGCCAACGCCCTGAATAAACATCCACTGCAAATTACGATTCCGGAAAAGTTAGCCAAAGCTGTTTTTTACACAGGAGACCTCTACGGGCATCTTTTCCATAAAGAAGTGGTTGCCAATAAAGAGAAGATGAAAGAAATTCTGGCAGATAGCTGGCTGGCTGATATTAGTAAAGCCAGGAACATATTAGGATGGCAACCTGAAGCAAATTTGGCAAAAAATATAAAGGAGACCGCAACTTGTTATCGCACTTTGGGTTGGCTTTAATTTTCGGGGTTCTTATTCTGCCTTTAGGGGCTCAGGAAGTATTGGCTTCCGAAAATTTATCCGTAACTGATACGACTGCAATCAGCTCCAAGCAAATAGATAAAACGGAAATTGAAAATTGGATTTTAGCAAACAGAATTGATCTGGAGGAATCGGTTTTCAGTTCTGCTCCTTTACAGTTAGACCTCGGCGATTTATATCATAACGGCTATTTTTATTTGGGACGATATAATTTGGCGATGCCGGAAAGAAACGGTTTTGAGACATTCTCCGGTATTTTCTCCCCCGCTTTATACTATGCTTCGTTCAATTCGCTATATCCTTTTAAGGACTATCGCGGAACTGTAAATTTTACGAATAGAACCTATCCTTTTGCTCCTGTTCTTACTTCTGTGGATGCAGCTCTGGGTGATTACGATCATCATTATGCCCGAATTAACTTTGCTAAAAATGAACTATTTTCTTATTCGGAATTGGAATATCAGGGTGATTTACTATCCCAAAACGGTTTATGGTCAGATATAATATCTGCCGAGACCTCAATGAAACATCGTCTTTCCCGAAACGGAAAATTATTCAGCTGGGAAACCGAATATGCCAGCTGGAATAAAGATATTGCGATGAATGAACTGCTGCCGGTTTATTGGCAGCTGACAAATTTCAAAATTGCTTATAAATTGCAGCAGTTTTATGCAGCAGTTGGTTTACCCTGGCTAAAACTGAAAATGCTGCAGGAATCCGAAACCGCCTCTGCCACTGTTTTTGCTGAAAAATATAACCGCCAGTCAACCCGAATGCAACTAAACTCTGCTCAAAATTTTAATCTTTGGCAGTATCAGGCAATTTATGAACACTGCTGGAATAAAGGTGATAATGCCTTCAGCGGATTCTATAACGCTGAATTTTATGAGGATAAACTTGCTTTTTATTGCCGGATAAATAGCCCTTTACAAATAGACCTTAAAGGCGATTGGCTAAACTGGAAACGCGGCAGGTTATTCTCCGATGTCAGCTATTCTACAAGGACTTTTACTTTGGGTGCAAATTATTCCCGCTTGCTTGGAGAAGACCCTTCTCCTCTAAAAGTGAAAAACATTTATAATGCCTCAGAGGAATTGGATTTGATTGACATAGCTATGCGCCGTCAAGTATCTCTATACTGCAGTTGTAACTTTTTGCCTCTTAAGCCGTTAGTTTCCTTAGGAATTAAAGACATTGAACAAAAAGCGGATAGTACCTGGCTCAATGTTAAAGAGCAACAACCCTTTCTGCGTCTGACTATGAATGCTGATTTTTCCTGGAAAAACTGGGAATTTAATGCCCGTCCTGAATGGATAATCAGCAAATATTATGATAACTTAACGGAAAATCCCGAATACCGGTTCCAAAGCGTGCAACAGATAAAATATCATTTATTATATAATAACGCTATTGTGGCAGGTTGTGGATTTTACGGCAGCTCCGGATACTATGCTGCTAATGCTGTAAATCCTGTTTTAATTGAAGCATCCACGGTTTTTGATGTTTGGGCTGGAGTTGACATAAGCCGCTATTTTCAAATTCGTGCCGGATTTAAAAATATAAATTCCTCTTCCCTATATGGAGCTTATCCTGTTCCCGTTTCGGTTTTTGCCAAAGTTTTGTGGTTGTATTTGAATTAAAAAAAGTGCGGGAGTGCATAAGTGCTGGAGTGCAGGAGTGTTGGAGTGCTGGAGTTATTTGTAAAATGGCAAGTTATACTGTTTCTCTTGATTCTTTTATCCAGCCGGCAATGTAAATTCTTCATCCTATCCGCATTCTGGTTATTCTCAGTGTCTTCAGGAAAAAAAATAACCGAGGCATTGATGTGCTTGACAAAAATGCACTATTTATTTTGTATTGAATTTATTCAATAAATGAGGTTAACTAATAGGAAAATGAGAATATTTGAAACACACGCTCATCTGGATCATCCCGATTTTGATGCTGATAGAGAGACCATTATCAGTAAATGTTTTAGCAGCGGGATTGAATATATCATCAATGTCGCTTCCAATAAGGAAACCGCTTTCAGCTCTTTAGAACTGGCTAAAAAGCATTTGCATATATTTGCTACAGTTGGTTTTCACCCGCACGACGCAATGGATTTTGATGCGGAAGTAGTAAAAAAACTGGCGCGGGAAAAAAAGGTTTTGGCTATCGGAGAAATCGGATTGGATTTTTTTCGGAATTTATCCCCTTTTACTGTTCAGCGTGAGGTCTTTGATAATCAGGCACATTTAGCGATGCAATATGATTTACCGGTAATTGTTCACGATAGAGATGCTCACCAGGAATGTTTTAATATTCTTAAAAAGAACGGTGTGAAAGAGGCGGTCTTTCATTGTTTTACCGGTGATATTGTCTTTGCTCAACAGGTCTTGGATGAGGGTTGGATGATATCTTTTACCGGTAATATCACTTATGCCAATTCCAAACTGGATGATGTTATTCGTTTAGTGCCTTTGGATAGATTTATGGTAGAAACGGATAGTCCCTATCTGCCTCCCCATCCGCATAGAGGAAAAAGAAATTCTCCTTTATACCTGCCTTTAGTGGTGGGAAAAATTGCCGAAGTAAAAGAAATCAGTCCCAATGAAGTAGCCGAGCATTCTTTTGCCAATGCTTATCGTTTTTTCCGTATTCCTCCTGATCCTGTGAAGGCATCACATAAAAAAGCTGGACACAAGAAAGCTTAGTTATCTTTTGATTAAGTATATAGTTATGATTTAAGAGTTAAAGGATATATAATGAAAAAGACAGTTATCATTATCTGTTGCATACTATTAGCCATATCTCTGCAAGCGGGAAATTCCATTTTCGCTTTCTATGGTTTTCCTGTGCGAAATTACGGTAGAGACATTTACAGTATGGGAATGGGTGATACCGGAGCAAGTGATATTTTCCGCATTAATACTGGTTACGCTAATCCCGCAATGCACAATAGAAATAACTACACTCTGTTTTCTACTGGAATGATGATGGGTTATACAAAATACCAATCCGATTTGGAAGGTGAGAAACACAGTTACAGGGATGATGCTTTGGATTTTCCCTATTTCAACATCAGCATCCCGATAAATAGACATCGGCTCGGAATTCAATTTAATTCCTTAGCTTCCGGATTAGCTACCAATCAGAGAACTCTTTCTGATGGCTCTGTAGAATCGCAAACCAGCGACAAATATCTATATAAAGCCGATCTGATATATAGTTACAGCTTTAAAGATGTTAACCTGGGAATTAGTGCCAACTACTATTTCGGCCACGATAAGCGCTATTTTTCTCAGACGGGAAACTATTCTACTTTTGATACGCGGGAATCTCTGTTGATGGATTTTAAGAACCCCAGCTTTACAATTGGAGCCATCAAAATCTTTGATAAATACAGCATTGGCGCTCATTACTGTGCTCCCGTAAACCTGAAAGGTGAACTGATTCGTAGCTGCATTCACAATACTGAACCTGCCAAGGATTATGAGTATAAGCTTTCAGAACAGTATTGTGTAAGCACAACCGTTAAACCATTAAAACAATTTAAAATAGCTGCGGATATCAGTTTTGAACCCTGGAGCTCCATTTCCGATAGCTATAGAGATTGTTACAAAGCCGGTATAGGATTAGCTTATGAACCCGATACTAAAATTCATAAAAAGATATTTGTGAAGTTGCCTCTTAGAATTGGCGGCTCAATGCGTCAGCTGCCTTTTCGTGATAAAGATGGCAATGATATAGATGAAACAGCAATTAGCTGTGGCTTAACGCTTCCCTTAAAAAATGAGGTGGATAGAATTGATCTTGGTCTTCAATATCTGCAAAGAGGTGATTTGGCTAAAAATAAGCTTAGTGATAATTCGTTGATGCTGATGATTGGTTTCACCGGTTTTGACATTATCAGTAAAGCTGTGGATAGAACTTCTCCGCGTTATATACCTGAAAAAGAGGATGTTGAATGAAACAAGATGATGCAAGCAGTAATCAATGTTCTTCTAACGATTTAATATCCCAAATAATTAAGGCACGCGGATATGATGCTCAGTCATTGATAACAGACCTTAATCTGCTTCCCGATGAAACTCTTTTTGCCAATATTGACAAGGTGGAAAACAGAATTCGCACCGCCCTGTATGCTAACGAACCCCTGGTAATTTTTGGTCATGATGATCCCGATGGGATAACCAGCACCTTTATTTTGTATAACTTTCTTACTTCCTGCGGTTATCAAAAACACTGTTATTATATTCCCAATCGCAATCTCTTTCCTCATGGCATTCAAAGCGATTTTATAAACTTTGTTCGGGAAAAAGGTATTCGTTTAATTATTACAGTAGATAATGGTATTGCCGCTTACGATGGAGTAACCCAACTAAATGCAATGGGTTGCGAAGTAATCATAACAGATCATCATATCGTGCAACCGGATGTTTTGCCACCCGCATATACAATTATGAATCCTCAGCTGCCGGAATGTCAATATCCCTTCAAACAACTGGCAGGAGCAGGCGTTGTTTTAATGTTAATCAGATATTTAAGCCGTCTGTGGAATCATCCTGTTGAGCCCGTAAACTACTTCTGGACTGCAGTTGGTTCTTTAGCAGATAAAGTTCCGATGATTGGATTAAACAAAATAATAGTCCGTTATGTTTTAGAACATTTTGCCGAAATGCAGGATGAAACAGTTAACTTCTTGTTGCGTAGCTACAATCGCCTTAATACTCAAACGGATATATTCAATTTTCTGCATAATACGGCTCATTTAATTGCTAACGGTAGAGAAGCCGATGGACAGCATACAGCAATGCGCTTCCTTTTACAATCAGGAGAAGCCAAAGCTCAACTATTTGAAGAACTGGAACACCAGAAATATGAATGGGAAAGCGAATTGAACCGGATTTTCAAATTTATGGATACTTTGGCAACCGATTTTGTGGGTAACTGGTTTGTTTATTACGATGATGAAGATGTTATTCCCTACCCTTTATTAGGAACTGCAGCTACCTATATTGTCAATAAATTGCACATTCCCACTTTAATTTTGAAAAATCATAATGGCAATACTGTTTGCGAAGGCAGGTGCAGTGAAGATTTTAACATAATGAGTGCTTTCACGCATTGCAAAAAGCATTTAAAGCAATTTGGCGGTCATCGTCAAGCGGCAGGTTTTACAATGAGTTATAATCATTATGACGCTTTTCTGGAATGTTTCAATAACTACCTGCAGAAAAACTACTATCCTGATAATTCAGCTAAAATTAGTTATGATGCCGAAGCATTAGTAACAGACCTGAACTACGATAACTGGAGAAAACTGGAAATTTTGCTGCCTTGGGGACAGCTGAATCCTGAACCTACCATTTTAATTCGGAACACATCCAAAGCCGAGATTAATAGTTGTATCTCCTTGGATAATAACGGAAAAGAACTTCCCTCTAAAGAAAAAGGCGATGCCGTAGTTTTATGGAAGACACCTAATTTGGTTAAGGTCTTATCCTGGCAGCCGCATTTTAAGGAATGAATTCAATAAGAGGCATTAGCAGTTGATTGAACTTGGCGAAACCCTGAGAAAAGGAATTCATATCAGCAGTTTGATTATCCCGTTGGGCTATCGTTACCTGCTATCTTTTAACCGTGCCTGGGGTTTTTCTCTGTTGCTGATTGCTTTCTCCTTAAGCTTGGTAATAGAATTTTACCGTTTCTGGCAAAAGGACTTTCATAGAACCTTCTATCGCGTGTTCGGTATTTTACTTAGAAAGCACGAGTTAAGAAATTTTACAGGGGCTACTTATATGCTCTTTTCCGCTGTAATTTGCGTTGCTTTTTTCAATCCGTTGATTGCTTCTTGCGCTATGGCTTTTTTAACGATAGGCGATACTTTTGCTGCTTTGGTAGGCATCAATTTCGGTAAACGCTGGTTTAATAACCGTAATAAAAGTTTGGAAGGTAGTTTGGCTTGTTTTATCAGCTGTGCCATTTTTGGCATATTTTGGCTGGGTAATCCTCTGCTGGCTGTTTTAGGCGCTTTATCCGCTACCATAGCAGAACTTTGTAACATTCCTTTAGACGATAACATCAAAATTCCGATTGTTTCAGCTTTAGTGATGACCTTGCTGAGCATCTTTATTTAAAGATAAGGTAAATATGAAATTATCCTTTATTATTCCGATTTTAAATGAACAAGATTCCCTAAGCGAACTATATGACGAGATTTTACAAAACTGCGTAAGTTACGATTATGAGATAATCTTTATTGATGACGGTTCTTCGGACAACAGTTTTGGAGTTATGCAACAAATGGCTGCAAAGGACGAAAAAGTAAAAGTAATAAAATTCAGACGCAATTTTGGTAAAGCTGCTGCTTTACAGCTTGGTTTCACAATTGCCTCGGGTGAGATTGTTTTTACTTTGGACGGGGACTTACAGGATAATCCAATAGAAATTCCTCATTTTATAGAAAAATTAAATGAGGGCTACGATTTGGTTTCCGGTTGGAAACGCAAGCGCCACGATCCTCTGTATAAAACGCTTCCTTCCAAACTCTTCAATTTTGTTACAGCCAAGACCTTCCGCTTGAAGCTAAAGGATTATAATTGCGGTTTTAAGGCATACCGCCACCCTTTGGAAAAAGAATTAACCCTCTATGGAGAAATGCATCGTTATATCCCTGTTTTAGCACATTCTTTGGGCTATAAAGTAGGAGAAATTGCCGTGACTCATCGTCCGCGGAAATATGGAAAAAGCAAATATGGCAAAGAGCGTTACTTGAGAGGTTTTTTTGACCTTTTAACGGTGAAGATGATTACGCAATACAGTAAAAGTCCTTTATACCTTTTTGGTCGTATTGGAGTTGCATCTACATTGATCGGTATTATCATCGGTATTTATCTGGCAGTTCTCAAATTGTTTTACGGACAACCGCTTTCCAACCGTCCTCTCTTATTATTAGGTATTTTACTTATCATCGGTGGTTTGCAGTTTATATCTCTGGGCTTGATATCAGAATTGATAGTCAATCGCTTCCGACAAGGCAAGAAAACACTTATTTCTATCGCTCAATGTCTGAATATAGAAACCTCCCTTCCTTTGCCGGAAGAAAGTCAATCCTTGATAGATTAAAGGGACAAGAATTGATGAGAACATTATTTTCCCGTCTCGCCATCTTACATTGTCACTGCTAAGCTATGGATAAACTATCTGCTTTTTTTCTTTCCCGCTATCTTAAAGCTCCCAAGCGTAATATATTGCGCTTCAGTTTCATCTTTATGATTTTAGGCATTATCCTTTCGGTAGGGATTTTAACTGCCGGTTTGAACTTGTTTGAGGGTTATGAACGCACATTGAGAGATGTGCTTTTAGGTGCTTTTCCGCATATTACTGTTACTAAAGCAAATTTGCATAACATTGCGGTAAGCGAAACCGAGTTCTTAACAGCTAAGATAGCCAAGCAGAAAGAAGTTTTGCAAATAACTCCGCTACTTAGTTATCCTGTAATGACAGCAGGAGAAGAAAAAGTGCGGGGTGCATCTTTGAATGCTTACAATTTTAATAGCCAAACCCCTTTTCCCCAGGCAAAATATATCCAAAAAGGGAAAAAAGTTCCTGCTCCGGGTGAAGTTATTATTGGAAAATACCTGGCACAAGAATTGGGAAAAGACATTGGCGATACTCTAAAAGTGGTTTTCACCCGTTTAGATAATATCTCCGCTTTAGGAATTTTCCCTTCGGAATACTATTTGCCGATAGCAGGAATTTATAGCAGCGGATTCTATGAAACTGACCGCTCTTTACTCTTAACAAACTATTCCGATGCAGCAAAAATGCTTAACGATTATACAGGTTTCAGTAAACTGGAAATACGCTTGAAGGAACAGGATATAGATAGAGCAGCTGAAATTGCCCAACATCTTCAAACGGTTGCAGGACCGGAATATTCTGTTTATCCCTGGCAAACCTTCAGTGCGGGCTTATTGCATTTGGTAGCTATGGAGAAATGGCTGATTTTTATTATCTTCTGCTTTTTGGTTCTAATTGCCGGAATCAATGTTATTTCAGCTGTAGCTACTATTATTCTGGATAAAAGAAACCAGATTGCAGTTCTTAAAACTTTGGGCGCAAAGCCCTCCACAATTAAAAGAGTGCTCAGTTTTCAAGTAGGGCTTTCCTCTTTGCTGGCTATTATAGCGGGACAAATCTTTGGAGCATTGCTTTCTTTTATAATAGAAAAACAAAATTTCTATCGCTTGAAGGGGGATGTTTATTTTATTGATAGTTTACATACCAGTATCGTTCCTCTTAATCAATTAATTATTTTCGCGGTTTCCGCTACTCTTGTTTTTATTTGCATCTACTTTCCCTTAAAGCAAATAGATAAACTGGAGATTATTGAATTGCTGCGCAATCCTTAAGCGATTATATTATTAAAATGCCTATTTATTATGTTATAAGGAAATTATGATGATTTGTTTAGCCGGCTATGACCTTTGCAAAAGCTATATGGACAGCAATCAAACCCTGAATGTTTTACGCCAGGCAACTTTGGAAGTGCAGGAAACTGAGCTGGTTTGTATTACAGGACAATCCGGTTCCGGAAAAAGTACCCTTCTTCACCTTTTGGGCTTGCTGGATTCTCCAGATTCGGGACAGGTTATGATTGGTGGAAAATATATCGGCTCTAATACACCGGAAGCTGCTTCTATTCGCAATTTGGAACTGGGCTTCGTGTTTCAGTTTCACTATTTGATTGAAGACCTCAATGCTCAGGAAAATGTAGCGTTACCGATGATTATTTCCGGTGTAAGTTCTTCCCGGGCTATTAAAAAGGCAGCTGCTCTTCTAAAAGGACTTGATTTGGCAGAACGCATCACACACTATCCCAATCAATTAAGCGGAGGAGAACAACAACGCGTTGCTCTTGCCAGAGCTTTAATCAACAACCCCAAAATAGTTCTGGCAGATGAGCCAACGGGCAATCTTGATCCTGAGCATAGTAATGAGGTCTGGAATATGATTATAAAGCTCAATCAAGAACGAGGACAGACCTTTGTAATTGTTACTCACGATGTTGCTAATGCTGCCAGAGCTCAAGTAACCTATAATTTGAACGCAGGAAAACTGGAAAAGAAATAAACTGGATATATCGCTATGCCCAAAGCAAAAAAGTTTCTGATTTTTGTGCTGATTCTGTTATTGATCAATACCAGCTATTTTCTTGCCTGGTATGCTTTTGGCTTGCGCAATACTTTTAAAAATTATGTAGCCAGATATATAGGCAAATTAGTTAACGGCGAAGTTACTATTGGCGATTTGCATATTAGTGACCGTCAGTTATTGGCAAAAGATATTTGCTTTACTTCTGCAGATAGCACTACCAGCGTTAATGTTAATCGCTTAAGTGTTCAATATAACCTTACGCGTTATATTTTTTACGGTTTTAAAACCGATAAGCTAATCAGTGAAATTGAAATTTATCAACCCCTTGTGCATTATAACTATAAGTATAAACCTAAACCACCTGAAGCAAAAAAGCCACTACTCCTGCCCGATTTTGCCAAATATTTTAAGCATTTGCAACTAAGCGATGGAACTGCGGTAATTTCTGCTGCTCTTCCAGTTAAGATTTTGCAGGAAGGCGAATTAAATATCTCCGAAACACTTAAGGGGATAAACCTTTCTGTGCAGAATAAATCCGTTTCCAATGTTACTATCAATGCCCTCACAGCAAAAGGCGGAAAACTATCTGCTAAAGGGTTATTGGATAAAGGACGGTTGGCAGAGGTAAAAGCAGAAATTACATCTTTTAAACCTAATTATATTTCGCATCCGGATTTGCAAAGAGTCCAAACCGAAATTTCGCTGGTTGCATCGTTACAACAAGATACTTTAAAAGCACCGCTTAAATACAATGCCGAAGCACAAATTTGGGGAACAGAAATGCTGTTTGCCAATAATTATCCTGTGCTAATTCCTTATCTTTGGGTTAAATCAGATGGCAATAACTTAAGTTTATCTCTTTCCCGCAGTAATTTTGGCAGCAGCGATATAGAAGCAGAGGTTAATATCAGCAATTTAAGCCGTAAAATGAAATTTAACACTGCCAACATCGCTGCCAATATAGATTTGGGAATGTTGAATAAAGACCTTAAGGGCTTTGTTAATGCTAAAATTACAGGCGAGGGGACTATTGACCACCCGGAACTGGAATTAAACATAACTTCTTCTGAGGCAAGATATAAAGCTTATGCTATCAGCAATCTTGATTTAAACGGCAGTTATCAAAATGACGCCCTTCAATTCTCTATGTCCGAACTCGTTTTTGCTAATCAAATAATTTCCTGCACAGGAACCTTAAATCCATTTTCTCAAGCGCTAATTGCTCATCTGGAAACAAATCCTGTGAATAGAAAAGCCCAATCCTATCTGGTTGATGCCAATTTGGATTTATCTTTGGAATTATGGGGAAAATACCCTTATATAGATGCAGACATCAATCAGCTTTATGTTAATTACAATCTTATCAATTTGGCAGGTGTTACCGGCAAAGTTAAATTATTACCTCTTCCTGATGCTGATAATTTATATATAGATGCCAGTATAGCAAGCAATAACGGTTATGAAATTAAAGCTATAGGTGATGTCCTTGATCGTAATATTTTAGTTGACGCAAAATTTGACAGCATAGCCATTGCAGATATCTATTCTCATCCCCGGGTTATAGAATTAAATCCCTATTTGGATGGAGACCTGAAAGCTGTGATAACAGGTGAGAATATCGTTTTACAGACCCTTTTGGGGGTAAAACTGGATAAACCGGTACCTGTAAATACTACTTTGGATGCCTTGTGCAATTTTAACTATAAAAACAAAGAAGCAGCTTTACATCTAATCAGCAAAGACGGCTTGATGAATAATCAGCCCTTAAATCTTGAACTGGCAGCTTTCTTGAAAGATAACCGTATCTCTTTACAGGGTTTGAAGTTTAACGATATGCTAAGTTGCAGTGGAGAAATGAATCTTGCCAACTATCAGGATATGAATTTTGCCCTCAACCTGAAAGATATTAACTATTTGGATATTGTTCGCTACTATCCTCAGCTGGATATTAATCTGCCGGAATTTAACGGATTGAATGTGTTTGCCGAATATAATCGTGATCATCTGCAAAGTGTGAAAGCAAACATCTCTTTAGCATCTATAGACCTTTTAGCTGTAACTCCTTTTTCTCTTGTTTTAGGATTAGCCGGTCCTGTTGAAGATATAAAAGTTACAGGAAATATTCGTAGTTCCAATGCAAAAATTATGGATTTAGCAGGAAGCATCGGCATTTTACCGGAGCTGGATGTAAACCTGGATGCCTTTTTTACAGACCTCGCTTTGCAAAATGTTATAGTCAATTCACCTGTTAGCGCTATTCTGAATGGAGCTGCCGGAATTACATTTCATAAAGCTGAAACCCAGAAATCGGAACTGGAACTAAGAGCTGATCTAAACTCGGAACACCTTGTCTATCATAATTATTCCATAGATAAAATTATTATCCGGGGTAAACAAACACCTCGTATGTTATTTGTAGATAGTTTATTAGTTCAGTCAACCGGTCTTGCTGAACTATCCGGTTCCGGAGCAATTAGTTATAATGCGCTGAATAATGAATTCTTCCCGGGCAATGAACATTTAAACCTGAATGTTGAAGGAGAACTGTTTACCTGGCTGAAAAACCTTACTTCTTATATTCTGGAAGCAAAGGGAAAATCCTCTTTAAGTGTAAATATTGGCACCAACGAAGACCAGTTTCTGGTTTCCGGAGGAAAAATTAACATCAGCAATGGATTTATTCGCCTAAAAGACCAAACAGAACCCCTTTCCAACATCAATATTAGAGGCGGATTTGACAAAAATAGAGTTGTGATTGATTATGGACAAGTGCAAATGGGAGAAGGGAAACTTATCTTTAATAACATCTTTGAAGTAGATAATAGTGACCATTTTATGCTGGGATTTCTGGATTTAGGTATCTTCAGAGCAATGTGTGAAGAACCCGGAATTCTTATTAATATTCCCAAATATACAACTCCCCGTTCTCTAACCAAAGTTATTTTGCGCGGACAAAATAGCCGTTATGCTACTATCCGAGGTCCTTTTGACCAAATAAAAATCAGCGGTGAAGCAGTAGCTTCCAATACCAATGTTCTTTATCCTCCCGATACCGAAAACTTGCTCAATTTAGCTTCCTCAGTGCGCATTTCGGGGAAAAAAAATAAATCCGAGTCCAATCCCTTACCTTTTATTCTGGATGTAAAACTTATTGTAGGGGAAAATGTTAAATATGTAACCTATCCTGCTGATCTACGAATTGTTCCAGATGGATTTTTGCATCTGGCTTACGATGGTTTGGCTTTCATCGTTAAAGAAGCGTCGTTTGCTTCCGAACAAGGAACAGTAGATATTTTCGGCACTGTTTTCCAGGTGGAAAAAGTAAACCTGACCTTAGTTGATTCCCAGGATTTATTAGGACTGGAAGGTATTTTTTATAAACGAGCCCCTGATGGTTCTATGATAACTCTTTCCGCCATCACTTCTTCCGATTATACAAAGAGTTTTATGGAACGCTTGCAATTAAACTTAACCAGCGATAATCCTGAGGATAAAACTATCAGCCAAATTCTTGCACGCCTGCATTATACAGGTTCCGATACCCCCGATCAGACCCAGGGTGAAATATTGCAGGATGAGGCAGTAAACTTAATCTCAGGTAATTTGGATGCTTCTTTGTTCACTCCAATCTTTTCTCCCATTGAAAATTATATCCGCAGAACCCTCCATCTGGATAGCTTCACTATCAACGCAGGTTTTATCCAAAATCTCTATACTCAGTATGCCAACAACCCGCAACAATTTGCTGAATATACAGATATGAATCAGCTCAGTTCTGATATTGCCAAATTCAGCTCTTCCATTCTTCTTAATAACCTTTCAATTTCTATGAGTAAATACCTGGGCAGCAGTATGTTTCTGGATTATACTCTGGAATTGCAGGAGGCAACAAACCTGCAGAAACGCACCCGAATTCTGGTTTCTAATGAGGTCTCTTACCGGATTATTTTACCTCGTAATTACCGGGTTGCCTATACTTTAAAGTATGAAGCTCAAGAGAAAAAAACCAGCCACGAAATAATGTTGTCCAAATCATTCCGTTTTTGGGGACTATAATCACTGAACAATTGATTTTATACTTTAGCTTGCAATAAGTTAATTTGTAATAAGCGAAACCGTTACCTTTTTTTCCCCAGCGTATTATTCCCTGCCAAGTTGAATCAATTATGCTTCTTTAAACCTCCTTTAACGACTCCTTAACAAAGTTAAGGTATCGTTAAAGAATCGTTAAAGAGGCGTTAAAGAAGTGACCAGGCAACAAGAAGTTAGACATATCTGCAAGGCAATGTTATAAGTAAGGTTTTCTTACTAAGGGACTTTCGGGTAAAGTATCTTTTACTCTCCTAATTTTTACTGAACTTAGCGTTCAGACCATATTTTCGTCATTTTATGGTATTCCTCCTGGTTCTTTTATTCTCTTGTTCTAAAGTATCCTTGGTGCTTGCACTATTTTCCTTTGACAAAAAAGCAAGGTTCAAAAATAAAGGAAAAAATGATTATGTCCCGGGAGGAGATAATGCCAGATACAGTTAAAAAAGAAAGTGCTGTAAAAACCAAAAAAGCCCCTGAAATGGCTGATTTTTCCACCAGAGTTTCTCTTGTGGAATTGATTATGATTTTAATGCTGGTGGGTTTGGTATTTGTTTTTTACTTTGGAATGAAACAACTCCAAATTGATAAAGCCAATGAGGCAATAGCACAAAACAAATTTGAGAGCATAATCCCCAATTTTGAAAAAATAATAGCAGCTATGGAAAGTTACCGCAAAGCTGATGAATTTGGTGATTATCCCATCACTTTAGAAGAACTGAACCTGGGTAATGTTAGTAATAATGATTTTAAGTTTGAATACAATTACGACAGTAAAACCGTTACAGCAATTTCGCAACCCTCTTTCGGAAAAGAAGGAATCAAAGTTATTTTTAATCTCTCCGATAGAAGCTACACTGTAGAAGACCCGAAACCGGATAAAAAACCTACCGTAAAGGATGAATGGCTGCCACAAGAATAAACGGATTAAGAAGTTAACGAGCTAACAAGCGAAACCTATATTTCTAAATAATATAATTTGAGGGCAGAAATAGAGCTAGGATTTATTTGTACCCTTAGTGGTAATACTGGTGTTTTGTTACCGCAATTTTTCCGGAAAAACGATGTCCTCATCGTTTATTGGAAACACTGGTGTCTCGTTACCGCAATTTTTTCCGGAAAAACGATGTCCTCATCGGTTAGTTCTTACCCAGTTATTTTTAGGTGCAGACAAGGCAAAAAGAGAGAAAAAAAGAAACAGAGCTTGTATTTTCCGAGGGGTTTTTTGTACCGGCGCTCGCTGTAGCGCCGAATAAAAAACGGCGGAACGGCGTCCGCCGGTACAAAGAACGGCGCCGCTGGCTACACAAATTATCCCAGACCTATTAAATCCCTTCAATCCTTCCCATCCTGTTCATCCCACACCTATTAAATCCTTTAAATCCTAAAATCCTGAAATCCTTGTTTCAAAAATCCTCGTTTCTAAAATCCTATCAGCGTAATCTGCGTGAAACAAGTCGTCAGGCCTATGATTATCTTCAAAACTCTGCTTGTTATTCCAAAATTCCTTTTATCAACAGCGGTACCATTATTTCGTTATGTCCTACAAAATAATAACCTTTCCCTCCGTTTTCAACAGGTCTTTCTGCTACATTAACCTTCGCTCTATAGTGCACATTAAAATCAAACACAGCAGTAGTAAAATTCTGAACTTCGCCATAGATATTTCTGGCAATTGTTAACGCCTTCAAAAAGACCTCCGGAACAATCACTGCCGAACCCAAATTCAGAAACACCCCTCCCCCATTCAGTTTAGAAACCATTTCTGCAAAAATCCGAAAATCCCGCATTGAGCAATCACCAATTGCCTTTCCTTCTGCATAAGGACTTTGATGAATGATATCTGTTCCGATAGCAACTTGCACACAAACAGGAATTTCTAAGCGGTAAGCGGAAGCAAGCAAAGAAAGTTCTTTATTTTCTGCCTTTGTGGAAAGTTCTTTGCCAATTGCTTCTCCTAAACCCAAGCCCTCATTGAAACCCTTATTAATAGCATTGTTAATACCTTTTGCGGTCTCTTCTGCCATTCCAAAAGAGCCATCTGCTAACGCAACAGATACATCTTCCGAGGTCTTGCCAAAGCAGGCAATTTCATAATCATGAATTACTACGGCACCGTTACATACAAATGCCGAAACAAAACCTTCTTCCATCATTTCAATCAACAAAGGAGCTAAACCGCATTTGATAATATGCCCCCCCAATCCAATTATAATCGGCTTTTGGTTTGCTTTGGCTTTTTTACAAGTAGCAATAAGTTCTTTCAGGTTCTTAGCAGCAAGGATATCGGGAAGGCAATTCAGAAACTCCGAAACCCTTACTTTTCCCTTTTGGGCAAAGGCATTTTTATTTACTTTGCTATAGCGTTGGTCAATAGGATAGGTCTTAATTTTCTGCAGGTCTATTTCTTTGTATTTGCTCACGGTAGCGTTCCTCTTCACTAAATATACAACCACAGTATTGTTGACGATAAAATCCAGCTTCTTTTGCTAATCTTCTACCCTCCCACCACAAGGGTCTCCAGTCCTCATAGTAAAATTCAATACCGTATTTAGCGCTCATTTTTAATGCAATATCCACAATCAGTTCGTGTTTTTGGTATTTACTGTAAAGCAGTGTAGTGCTAAAAGCTTCGTAACCAAGTTCTTTCGCTTTTTGGGCAACAGCATTCAAACGGCTTTCGTAGCAATATGAACAGCGATTTTCAATATCTTTCAGCGTTGCCTGCAAGAAATTCACCAGACCGTATTCATCCTGTTCAATCAGGTCTATATTTTCTTTAGCAGCAAATTCCCGCAAGGTCTCACGCCTTTTTTGATATTCCAAAAGCGGATGAATATTAGGGTTAAACCAAAATAAACTTAGCTCTTTGCCTTCAGCTCTCAGCTTATAGTATGGAGCTATCAAACAGGGTGCACAACAGCAATGCAGTAAAAGTTTCGGTTTTAGCATAATGAACTAAATCCCTCTGCAAATTTAACAGCAGTTCTCTTTTCCCTGCTTTAACAGCTTCATTTTATCAGTATTCCTTCAACAGATTAGCGGCAACAATATTTCTCTGAATTTGATTGGTGCCTTCATATATTTGCAAAATCTTGGCATCGCGCATCATCTTTTCCACGGGATATTCTTTCATATATCCATATCCGCCTAAAATTTGCACCGCATCGGTAGTAACCTTCATTGCTACATCGGAAGCAAAATATTTGCACATAGCGCTTTCTTTGGAGTAATTTCTGGCTCCGCTATCAATCATTCTTGCTGTTTGCATCACTAAAGCCCTTGCCGCTTCAATTTGAGTTGCCATATCTGCCAACATAAACTGAATTCCCTGAAAACTGGAAATGGGTTTGCCAAACTGCTGTCTTTCTTTGGAATATTTTATTGCTGCTTCAAAAGCTCCGCGAGCAATCCCTACGGATTGAGACCCAACCATTGGACGCGATTTATCAAAAACCTTCATCGCAGTGATAAAACCTGTCCCTTCTCGCCCAATCAAATTATCTGCCGGAACTTTACAGTCCTCAAAAATCAGCTCTCTGGTAGCGGAGGCACGAATACCCATTTTGTTTTCTTTTTTACCAAAATTAAAACCGGGAGTGCCTTTTTCCACTAAAAAGCAGGAACAACCACGCGCTCCTTTGGTTTTATCCGTCATCGCAAAAACACAGTAAATTCCTGCTTCTCCCCCATTAGTTATCCATTGTTTTGTGCCATTTAAAAGATAATAATCGCCTTCCTTTTTGGCAGTGGTTTCAATCGCACCTGCATCACTACCAGCATTTGCCTCTGTTAAAGCAAAAGCAGCAAGTTTTTCTCCGGCTGCAATTTGTGCCAGATATTTCTGTTTCTGCTCCTCACTTCCGGCAATTAAAATAGGATACATCCCTAAACCGGTTGCTCCAAATGCTAAAGAAATTCCGGCATCCACAGCACAAAGCTCTTCTGTAACTACTGCCAAATCAGCAACTTTGCCACTTATCCCGCCATATTCTTCCGGAATTAAAATAGCGAAAAGATCGCTTTGTTTCATCACTTCTACAATATCCCAGGGGAAAATACCCTCTTCATCATACTTTTCAGAAACAGGTCTTATTTTTTCTTCTGCAATCCGGCGCGCTATTTCCTGCATTTCCAATTGTTCTTCAGTTAAAAAGTAGTTCATTATGTAACTCCTATATTATTCTATGTATTATATATTATTACATTAGGCAAAAATTCGCTGAAACTGTCAATCTATTTTTTCCTTCCTAAATTACAGTTCAACATTAGCAGAGGCGTCCTGAAAAAAGTGGGGGGCTAAAATTATGGACACCTCTCTTCTTCTTTGGGCAAATAATAATCTGTGTGCTTTATCTATTTTACTATAATCTTCCCTTTTGCTTTTCCGCTACGGTAGAAATATAACCCGCTTCCTATTCCTTTTCCTTCAAGGTTTATACTTTTTTCCCCTCTTTGAACAGGAACTTGTAACACTTTCTGTCCCCGCAAATTATAAACTTCCAGTTCTCCGAAGTAAGCATTATCTGTTTTGAAATTGAGGATACCATCCTTATTTACCGGATTAGGATACAATGATATTTGGGGCAAAGGCAATTCCTCATCGGAAACAGGAGTTTCATTGCTATAATAACAAATATCGGTTGGGGTTAAAGCAACCGTCCATTGGGAAACTGGCTGCCAGTTATTATTCCTTAAATATACAGTTCCATTTTGACTCCAGGGAGTATAAAGAACAGCAACACAGTCATTTGAACCGCTTATCATTATCCCTCCAGGAGTTAAAGGATTATTGCTGTTATTCAAAATCTCCAGGGTGGAAGCATTATAAGAATATACTCCGCTGTTATATCCCTCTCCCAAATAAGCAATTCCTTGTGGGCTAATCCACACACTCCAAGGGTTGCCTCCAATTGTAAGACGGTCTATGCGTTCATCGGTTACGGAATCAATAATATCCACAGCTCCGGAAATGGAACTCCAATTACCGGTGCAAACAATATGCAGTTGAGAGTTAAAAACATATAAATCCTGAGGATTCGTCCACACAGGAATGGTTTTTATTACACTGAAAGAATTCAGATCAATTACAGAAACGCTGCTATTGGCATAACCACTGGCATAGCCACCTGTATTACATACATATAATTTTCCATTACAGACCTCCAAACCTTCCGGGGCGGTGCCAACTGTAATCTGATCTACCACAGTCCAGCTTTCCTGACTGATTTTATAGACCTTATTGGTAAACATTCCGCTCACATACAGATAACCATTATTCTCTACTACATCCCAGGGATTGGAACTGGAGGCAATAAAAATATTACGGATAGTTGTTCCACTATTTCTATCTATCATCTGAATGCTGTTAGCTCCGGAAAGAACCACATAAATATAATCATTATTCACTTTCAGCATATTCGGAGTTAACCCTAATTGCGTAAAATTGTTAATCACAGTTCCTGCTTCAGTATCAATTCTGCTAAGGGTGCGGGATTCGGAATTTACCACATAAATATAATCTGCTTGCAGAAAGGCAACACAGATTACAGGGAGTAGAAGAATTAATAAGAACTTTTTCATCATATCCTCATATCATTAAAATAAAGGGTCTTCTAAAAAATACGGCAACCCGTGAACCAATATAAAATAATCTGCTTTTGTGTCAAATCCCAATCTATATTTTTCCCAGTTTTTACTTGACGGCATCCCCTATAATTTGACATCGCTATAATATGCGAATTAGCTAAAAAGTAATAACTTGCAGTTTATGGCAAGGAATGATTTTTTATAAAATAGAGGAAAAGAATGGATAGTAGAGATGAAATAGTGCCTGATGAAGAGCTGAAAGCCATTATAGAAGAAGTGGCAATCGGATTTTATGGGATATTATTTGATTATGTAACAGAGGAATATGATGCTTCTTTATTTGAGGTATATGATGCCATTGATTACAGGGATGTGTATATTCAGCAGGCATACGAAAGAGGGCTTTTAAGTGACGAACAGATAAAGGAAGTGAAGGAGATAGATGACTATATTTTGCAACATAAAATGCCTGATGCTGTGCGGGAATTTAAAGAATGGCTGAAGACACATACCCTGGAAGCTGATAAGTTAAAAAAAACCAAGTAAAAAGAACATTTAGAACGGATGGTCGGGATTTGAACACGGTTAAAAGAAAAAATAAATAAGGCGTAAGAGTTGGGTTGACCAGGAGGTCAACCCTCCGGGGAAAAAGGGTGGTTGACGAGGAGGTCAACCCTCCGGGAAAAGGGTAGGTTGACCAGGAGGTCAACCCTCCGGGAAAAGGAAAAAGGCATAAGAAGTGGGTTGACCAGGAGGTCAACCCTCCGGGAAAATGCGGAGGAACAGTGTCCTCCGACTACACTTTTATTGTAAATTGAGGAAATATTGGATAAAGTCCTTGCGGAATTTGTTTTCTATATTTTGGGAAAGAACTTTTAAAGCCCGAGAAGTAGCTTCCTCAATAGTGGAACCACCTTGTTCCGTTTTATCCACAAAGGCAAAGAGGTTTTTTTCTCCATAATTGAAAGAAATATTAAGGCGGAGAGGTTGGAAAAATTGTTGTCCCAGGGTTTTAGACGGCTCGGGATGCACTACAGCGACAATTTGGTATTCAGAGTTATCTTTTTCCTGCAAGCCCATTTGGTTTATAACATTTTTCAGCGAGGCGTCCAAAATGCCTGAAGAATCGCCGGTAACTCTAATCTGCAAGGGAATATCACGAGCCATAGAAGTTCTTAATTCCATAAGTTCCTGCAAGCTATGAAACGGCTTTAAAAGAGTGCCGGAATCGCTTGCCAAGGCATTATAATAAGTATAAGCATCTTGTGTTTGTTGCAGTTTATCAATAGCGCTCAAAATTCCGGCATAGCGAATGAGGGGATTATCATTCTTTCCCAGGCAGTTTTCAATAAATTCCTCGCAGTCGTCAATTTCATTTCGGTATATGTTCTGCACGGCGATTTTATCCATCACAGCTAAGGCATAGTAAGTTTTAGTTTTAGGGTCTTGCCAGGTTTCTTTTATTTGGGTATATTTTATAGTCCCTTCCGCAATTGCCTTAATGGAAGAAGAGGTTTCGCTGCTTGTTTGGGAACCTGATAAGGAGCTTTTTTCGCTTTCCATAGTTTTTGTAACGGCAATAACGCGAGTTTCAAAGAAGCCGGCAATATTTTTCAGTGCCTCATTTTGTGCGTTATTAAGTTCTTTTGCCATTCCCAATCCGCAAAGATAACGGTTTGCAGGGTATAGTGAATAGGGCTGAGCAATCCATTCCGGTCTTTTCTTTCCTGCGCATAAACAAGAAACTATCATTAAGAGAAAAGTAACCGACAAGACGATTTTTTTAGGTGGTCTCATAGTTTATCCGTTTACCTGAAGCAGGCAGAGTTTTAATTCCCTCTCCTGCAAGAAAATGGTTATTTTGCACATAAGCCGAATCCTGTGTTTCACTGGAATAAATTATCGGTAACATCTTTCGGAATATCAATATTTTGAGTTCTGGCAATAGCAATAAAATCGCTAATAGTTCTCAATTGATTAGAAAGCAAAACAGGAAGCCCTAATACCACATTCGTAGCATAAGGAATATCTTTAACATACATAACGGCATCTATTCCTTTAGCGTTTTTAGCTTCATTTATAAACATCCTGGAACTTTCCAGAATGGTTTTTCCCCGCACAATGGAGCTGGCAAGATAAATGAAGCCGCTTAAAAAATAGACCTTTTGCGATTCGCTTAATTGAGCTTTATTTGTTTTCAGGTCGTCCAATTTGGCTTTCAGGGTTTCCGAAATTTCAGCATCGCTACCTTCCAGGTTTCCCGAAAGCAGGGATTTACCTTCCGCTTCCACTTTCACATATTCCTGACGCATACCTAAAGAGGTAGTTACCATTTCTTCCGCTATTTTAGATTCCCCTTTTGCCAGTTTATAGTTCAGGTTAATAATCTTAAAATTAGTCGTCTTCGGCATTAACAGTGCCCCTGCAAAGGATTCCAGAGAAAGCAAAGGCAGTTTATTATAATATTCCGGATTATCCAGCTGAGTATCATCCAGAAAAAGCTTTGTTTCCTCTTCCTTCTTTTTCTTTTTGGCTTCAAGACCTGAACAGCTAATTAATAGCGTAAAAATACAGGTTAAGATTAGTAACCGGTGGAGGGTTCTCATTAAATTCTTTAGTTTAGCTTCCAAGCTTTACGCGTAATTGGTCAACCAAATCCTGAGAGGCATTTTTTGCCGCTTCAATTAAAGCATTCGTTTTAGCTACGGTCGGATTTGAACCCACCCCGCTGAATTGATAAGGTCCTGCACTGCAAATTTTTACAGCGAATTTTTTGCGCAGGTCTAAAATATAACCGTTTACTTTTACATATACCTTACTGCCACCCGTAACAGGATCAATTTCTTCTCTGCCCACATCCAGCATAGCTACTGCCAAAAAGTCCAAACCAGCTTCGCGCGCTATATCCGTTGCCTCTTTTTGAGTAGATGAAGAAACTTCATTTAAAGCGGCAAAATCGTAGGCAAATTTTTCGGGTAGAATCCCCACTTCATAAGTTGGCACTACTTCAAAATTGGCTTTATTAAAGACCTCGGTAACTTTGGCATCAATTTCTCCGGGATTATAGATGCGGTATGATATTCCTTCACTCGCGTTAGTAACTGATTCCGAATACATTACAGATTTGCTGGTAGAGCTCTTTTTGCTGGCACTGATATCGGCTTGACTGCTTGCCCTAAGTTTATCACTATCGGAAAGCTCGGAAGTAGTTTCTCCGCTTGTAGAAACAGAACCGGAAGCGGCAACATCGGATTTGGCGGAAAGGTCTTTTTTCACCGTTTTTCCCTGACTTTCCACAGCCGCCACTTCTCTGGCTACATACACAAAGCTTAAGTAAGTTGGCTTAGCCATTTCCATCACACCTTTCATTTTCTCATTGATTAAGAGGTCTAATTGCACATCATCAATGGTAACTTCCATCAGTTGTTCCCAAACGCCATTAACATTTTCCCCGTTGTTTAAGACATTAACTTCCAGAATATAGTTATCTATATTTTTCTCAATTTCGGGCAGCAGTTCGTTGATTAGCTCTCTTCTACGGCTGTCTTTTTCGGAAGCATATTTCTTGATGGCTAAGACCTTCGCGTTATAGGTAGCGGTTTTAATTTCTTCCGGTTTCGGTTTTTTCCTTTTGGTTTCAACCGTGCCTTTCACTTTAACTTTAATTGCTGCATCCAGATAAGTATAGGAAAACAGCAAAGTAATGCCCAGCAGAATGATAGTTAATAGTTTGCGCATTTTTTTAAGATCCCCTTCATTAGTTTTTTATCTTCTTTCAGCGTTGCCGGAATTTTATCCGATAGCGTTAAAAGTAAAATTTCGTTATAGTTATAGAATTCATTACCGATTCTCTGACCGCTTACGGTTTGTTTGGCAGCACCATTTTGAATAATTTGTTTCCAGTATTCCTGATTAAATTCTGCATCGTAAATTCGCATTTCCAGTTCCACCCCATAGAGGTCAACTCTTTCAGCAGGTGTTTCTTTATGCAGCTTTTTCACAAAACGCAAAACATCCACATCTATATCGTAACTGGAAGGCGGTATAGTAAAGTTTTGCATTTTAGCATCGGAAAAGGATAGTGACATTTTATAGGATAAATTGCTGCGTGAATAGGGCAGAACGGTTAAATTCATTTTGAAAGCCAATGCCTCTGTTAAGTGCTGAGCTACAAGAGCCGTGTATGATTCCAGGTTTGCCTTGGTTCCAAAAGAACCCAAATAGGGCAATGCTTCTTCCTTGAAATTGATATTGGTAACTTTAATCGTGAGCGAACCGGAAGAACGAAGATAGATATTGCGGCGGTTGCTATCCAGCTTCTGCAAAATATTCTCGGAATAAAGTTTTTTAAGGGTTTGAACAATTGTTTGCCTATCCGGTTTGCCATTATAAAGATCTATATAAGTAACAGTTATAGGATAGGATTGTAAAACGGTGAAATCAGCAAAATCCATAATGAAAACAGTGCAACCAAGATTATAAATTGCCTTGGTTTCTTTTTCATAATATTCAAAAGCAACCTCTTCCCTATTTAAAGCAATTGCCAGAGATAGAGTTCCCTGCGTGGTATTAGCTATATCCAAAGAGAAATTACCCAAGCCGGGATTGGCGGAAAAATAATCGTAAAACAGCTTATCCAGATAGGACTGACCTGCTTTATTATCCTGCAACATTTGTTGCGTGTAAGGATAATTTGTTTCTATATCGGCATAATTTCCGCTAAAACAAAAGCCGGCATATTTTACTAATTGTTCCGCAAATAGTAAATTCGTTGCCAACAGCAACAGGAACGCTGTAACTATATGTTTACACATCAATCTTTTATATCTCCTTGCTCAGGTTATAGACCTTTGGTTAGCATATATTTTCACAATCTTTTTACTATTATTTCTGTCAAGAACTTTGATGAGATTCAGACCGTATTTCGTTCCTAATAAATCCCGGAATTTTCTCAGTATCCCTCCGATATGACTCCCGTATCTTTCCCATATCGCGATATGGGCACGATACGGGAATCTCATCCGCAGCATAACGCAAAAAAACAGGTTCTTGTTTGTTTTGACTCTAAACCGATTCTTCTGTGGTTTGCAACGAGATGCAGAGGTAACAGGAAATTTTATTCTCTGCTTTTAACTGTCAAAGCTGTGAGCGTTTTGACTCTAAACCGATTCTTCTGTGGTTTGCAACGAGATGCAGAGGTAACAGGAAATTTTGTTCTCTACCTTTAACTAACAAAGCTGAAGCTCGGTTTAGAGTTAAAACAAAAATTCGCTCCGAAACAACAATTTCTGAGCAATTCCAACCTAACTCTGAAAATGTGAAAAAGGACATTCTTTCACAATTGTAGAATTTGAGGGGTTGGAAAAGCGAGGTTGCCTGTGCGCAGAATTCTTGTTTTAACTCACAATTTTGAAGTTTGAAGACCAGTAATAATCTGGTTGTAAGTGTTTACAATTTATGGTTTGTGGATACAGAGTTGGCAGTGGCAAAATTGTAAGTCAAAACAAGCTGTTTGTTTTGACTCTAAACCGA
>DAONFA010000034.1 GCA_035403355.1 Candidatus Cloacimonas sp.
ACAATTTGTGGGTTGTGGCTTCAGAGATGGCTGTAGCAAAATTGTAAGTCAAAACCTACCACCGCAACTTTTCCTACCCTGTATTACAGATTGGTGGTAACAGAAATTTTCTTTTGCATTGACAATAATGGTATATTTCAGGAACTGGATTTTTAAAGCTAAAATGGTTAAATATGTATAGTGTTTGTGCAGGAAAGGGATATATGCAATCAAGCCATTTAGAAACTAATTCTGGAGAAAAAATGACCAAAAACAATAAAACCGCAATAACTCCTACCCGAGAAGAAAATTATGCCGAATGGTATCAACAAGTAATAAAAGCAGCCGATTTGGCTGAAAATAGTGATGTTCGTGGTTGTATGGTTATAAAACCCTGGGGCTATGCAATTTGGGAAAATATTCAGCATATTTTGGATAAAATGTTTCGGGATACGGGACATCGGAATGCCTATTTTCCTATATTCATTCCTAAAAGTTTTCTGGAAAAAGAAGCGGAACATATAGAAGGTTTTGCCAAAGAATGTGCTGTAGTAACTCATAGTAGATTAGAGGCAGATGGAAAAGGTGGTTTACAACTGGCGGGAGAATTAACGGAACCCTATATTGTGCGTCCAACCAGCGAAACAATAATCGGTGCATCTTTTGCCAAATGGGTAAATTCCTATCGTGATTTACCTCTTTTAATAAATCAATGGGCAAATATTGTACGCTGGGAAATGCGCACGCGTCTTTTTTTACGCACTACGGAATTTCTTTGGCAGGAAGGGCATACAGTGCATGAAACGGAAATTGAAGCCAAAGAAGAGACCGCCAAAATGCTTAATGTATATGCTACCTTTGCTCGTGATTATCTTGCTCTACCCGTTATCCAAGGTGAAAAAACGGAAAGCGAGAAATTTCCCGGAGCCGTTACTACCTACTGTATTGAGGCAATGATGCAGGATAGAAAAGCATTGCAATCCGGCACTTCCCATTTTTTAGGACAGAATTTTGCTAAAGCTTCTGAGATCAAATTTCAAAATCGTAAAGGTGAGATAGAGTATGCCTGGACTACATCCTGGGGTGTTTCTACCCGTTTAATAGGAGCTATCATTATGGCTCACAGTGACGATAACGGACTTGTTTTGCCTCCAAAAATTGCTCCTTCCCATATTGCTATTATCCCTATTTACAGAGACGCAGAAGAACAAAAACAGGTGATGACTTTTGCGGAAAAGGTTCAGAACAACTTGAAGGGATTATATTTGGATGATGTTCCTCTTTATACTGAATTAGATACACGAGAGATGACGAGCAGTGAAAGAAACTGGTATTGGATAAAAAAAGGCATTCCTTTGCGAATTGAAATAGGTCCTCGCGATATTGTGAATAATTCTGTTATGGTTGCCCGACGCGATAAAGAACCGAAAGAAAAACAGGCAGTTAACTATAATGACCTGGTAACTTATACGCTGCAAACGCTTACAGCAATGCAACAGGGCTATTTTCAAAGAGCTCTGGATTTTAGAAACAGGTGGACTCTGGAAATTGACGAAAAAGAGGAATTCTATCGTTTCTTTACTCCTGTAAATATGGAACAACCTGAAATTCACGGTGGTTTTGCCAGCGCTCACTGGTGTGGAAAATCATCCTGCGAAGAAAAAATAAAAGATGACCTGAAAGTGACTATTCGCTGCATTCCTTTTGAGGCAAAAGAAGAAGAAGGAAAATGTATTTGTTGCGGAGAAAAATCTAATCGCAGGGTTATTTTTGCCAAGGCATATTAAAGATGAATGCAGCTATAATAACAATCGGTAACGAAATCCTGATGGGGAAAACCATCAATACCAATCAGGCATATTTGGGTTCGGAACTTGGTAAATTGGGAATAGCAGTTGAATATGCTCTTACTATTAAAGACGAACCAAACGCCATAAAAAAGGCACTGCAGGATACCTGGGAAAAATTTGAGATAGTAATAACTACCGGAGGTTTGGGACCTACCGAAGATGATTTAACCAAAGCTGCAATCACTGAATTTTACGGTAAAAAGCTACACTTTGATGATACAATCTGGGAACATATTCAGGAAATATTCAGCTTCAGGAAAATGCCGTTGCCAGAAACCAATCGCTCTCAAGCAATGGTGCCGGATGATTTTGTTACTTTAAATAATGATTTGGGAACTGCTCCTGGCTTATTTTACCGGGAAAAAGATAAAATGTTCTTTGCTCTTCCAGGAGTTCCTTCCGAAATGAAACATATTTTTACCTCCTGGATTAAGGAGATTATTAAAAACGGTTTTCCCGATGCCAGACCTCTATATATAAGAACATTACACACTTTCGGAATAGCGGAATCCCGTTTGGCGGAATTATTTACTCTTGCCGATTTACCGGAAGAGGTTGCTTTAGCTTGGTTACCCCAAATTGGAAGGGTGGACTTGCGTTTCTATGGAACAGAGGCAAAAAAAGTTGAAGCAGCGGTTAATAAAGCTCTTCCTGTTGTTAAACAATATGTTTGGGGCTATGATGAAGAAAGTCCCGCGGAAGTTTTATTATCGCTACTGGAGAAAAATAACTACAATTTAAGTATAGCGGAATCCTGCACCGGGGGCTGGGTGCAAAAACTGATAACAGATGTCCCCGGTTCTTCTAACTCTTTTTCTGGTGGTGTGATAGCGTATTCTAACGAACTGAAAAAAAAGTTGCTAAAGGTATCTGAAACTGTTTTGGCAAGCGAAGGAGCAGTTAGTGAATCCTGTGCTATGCAAATGGCGGAAGGAATAAAAATGTTGACAGATTCTTCCTGCGCAATTTCAGTAACCGGGATTGCAGGTCCTAATGGTGGGACTGCAGAAAAACCTGTAGGAACGGTGTGTTTTGGCTTTATAGCCGCTGAGAAACCTTGGTCTAAAAAACAATTCTTTACCGGGGATAGGGAAATTATCCGTATAAAAGCAGCTGATTTTGCTATCCTTACTTTAATTCAACATTTACAAGGCAGGGATATTTGAATATCTTAGTAATTGGTAGCGGAGGCAGAGAACATTCTATAGCAGAGTGTTTTGCGAAAAGCAAACAGGCAAAAAGAGTAATTGTAGCACCAGGAAATGCTGGAATAGCCCTAAACTATGAATGCGTAAATTTGCAAACAGAAAATGAGATATTCAATTTTTGCGTCCGCAATCTTATAGACCTTGTCTTTATAGGACCCGAAAAACCTATAGCTGAGGGATTAGCCGATTTTTTAACAGAAAAAGGAATTGCTGTTATAGCTCCAGGAAAATATGCTTCGCAATTGGAGAGCAGCAAAATTTTTGCAAAAGAGCTGATGGGAAAAAAAGGCATACCTACAGCTCGCTATGAAATTGCTGAAACCGCTGCACAGGTTTTGGAACTGCTAAGCAAATTTGGTTTTCCGGCAGTTATTAAAGCAGATGGTTTAGCCGGAGGAAAAGGAGTGTTTGTAGTTTCCGGTTTTGCTGAGGCGCAAGCAGCACTGAACAAAATTCAAATTAACGAAAAAGGAGTTATCGTTGAAGAATTTTTAAAAGGTTGGGAGGTCTCTTTATTTGCCATTACTGATGGCTGGCATTTTCAAACCACGATTTTTGCCCAGGATTATAAACAACTTTATGCTGGTGACAGAGGTCCCAATACAGGTGGAATGGGTGCTTATGCTCCTGTTCCGGAAGCGGAAAAATATCGGAAACGAATAGAGGAAGAAATCATTAGCCCCATTCTTTCCGCAATGCGCATATTGGGCTATCCATATAAAGGAATACTTTACTGTGGATTGATGATCACCAAAGAGGGACCCAAGGTTGTAGAATTTAACTGCCGGTTGGGAGATCCTGAAACACAAGTTATTTTACCACTTCTAAAAACGGATTTCGTGGATATTTGCCAAGCCATTTTGCAAGGCGCGATAAATAAGGTGGAAATAAAATTTGAAGATAAAACCGCTTTAGGCGTTGTTTTGGCTTCAGAAGGTTATCCTGATGACTATAAGAGAGGTTATCCTCTGTCCTTGCCGGAAGACCTTTCCGGGATTTATTTCTCGGGAACAGGAAAAGGTGAGCAAGGTCTTATTACTTCCGGGGGCCGCGTTTTATGTGCTGTCGGGAAAGGAAAAGACCTTCACGCAGCCCGGGAAAATGCCTATAACAAAGCTCAGCAGATAACCTTCGCAAATAAAATTTTCCGCCAGGATATCGGTTTAAGAAAGAATACCTTAGATGACAATGGAGAAATCTGATATTATGACTATACATAGTGTTACCCGGGTGCATAACCCGTTTCGTACCCCTATCTGCAGAAAAATTATCTTTTTCTGCCTTGCCTTTTGTATTCCTGCCATAATAATGGCAGCTCCGATAACTCTTGTTTCCGAAAGCCAGGAGCATCTTGATCTTAGCTTTGAGCTTCCGGACTATGAACTGACAAATGTAACAAACAATGGACAAACCTGGAATAAGATTATCTGTGAGGACGGCTCTTGTTACAGTAATGAGGGCTTTCCGGAACTGATAACATTTTCTACGGCAATAGCCGTGCCCGTGGATGGTGATATAAGCTATAGCATTGAAAGCAGTTCCACTCAAACCATAAAAAATGTAAATATCCTGCCTGCTTCTACTCTGATATTAAACGGAGAAGAAGTAACTTATGACCACAAACCGAATTATAAAGCTTATGCTAATCGCGAACTATATCCTGTCTCTATAGTGCAAAAAGGTGAACCCGCTTTTGTAGGAAACCGTAAATTTGTTCCTCTGCTGATTTATCCTTTTCAATATAGAGCTCAGAGTAAAGAGTTGATTGTGCATTCGCAAATATCTGTCAGTATATATATTAACGGTACTAAAAGTGCTGCTAAAAACTGGCAGTTAAATCCCAATCCTCTTGATAATGCTGACCCATCCTTTTTCCTGAATGAAAATAGCTCTAAAACCTGGCGTTTAGAGAAAAAACCCGATGCCCATTACGACGCTCCTAAAAACGGGAGTTCTGCCATTAACGAAATTCAGCTGATTGTGGATAAAGAGGGAATCTATAAAGTAAATTACTCTTACTTGACGGATTATATAAATCTGATGGCGGATTCCCTGCAAATAATTATGAACTGGACACCTGCCAATGTAGATCCCCGTTATCTGGAACTTAGAGATGAATATGGTCAGGTGCCTATTCACTTTATTGGTGAAAACGACGGTGTTTTCAACGAAAATGACTATTTTGAATTCTATGGTGATAAACATAAAGGTGATTCTGGTTATCAGGATGATTATACTGCAGAAAATGTTTACACCTTAAGCTTGGTTGATCACTATGGAGCAAGAATGGCTGTAGAAAACGGGGGTTTGATTGAGTCCAATCCCCTGAACTATACTGTCCCTGACGCTTATGAGGATACTGTTCACTTTGAAGAACAACTGGTTAGCGATAAATTAGGTCAGGGCTGGAGTACAGTGTCTCAGACATTCTACCGGGAAGATGTTTGGTTCTGGAGAAAAATAAATGCCCCCAATCTGGAAATTGTTCCCGTGGAATTGCAATATCCCAAAGATACTACCACTCGTTTTGCTTCCGCCAAGGTTTGTTTAATGGGGTTAACTTATTGGGAAACCTTAGCCAGCGGACAATATGATCACGAGGCATCCATCCGTTTGAATCAGGCAATGATAAATTCACATACCTGGATTGGACAGAGAGAACAGATGTTTGAAAATCAAAACCATGTTTCCAATACCGTTTTAAGGCACGGGATAAATAACTTCTATATTGCCCTCTCCGGAAATACTGTAATGACGGATAAAGAACAAGTATTACTGGATTGGGCTGAAATAAAATACTGGCGCGAATATAAGACCGATCAGGATTATATTAAGTTTACCAAGCCCTCCAATCGTCCCGGGGGCTTATATCAATTTGAAGTTAGCGGTTTCAGCAATTCCGCTATTTCGGTATATAAAATTGGCTCCAGTGTATTTAACTCTACTCAAATAGAACCGTTTAATATCAATGGCGACGCCCCCTGGACAGTTACTATTCAAGACAGCGTAGCATCCGATGCAGTAAGATATTTTGCCGTTACGGAAAATAAGAAAAATATCCCTAAGGCAATTCGTCTCAATTTCCCCAGCGATTTAAAAAATCCGTATAACAGTGCAGATGTAATTGTTATTACTCCCCGGCAGTTTATTTCTGCGGAAGGAACTTTACAACTGAAGTCCTTATGGGAATCTGAAGGTCGAACAGTAAAAATTGTTGATGTGCAGGATATTTACGATGAATTTAATGCTGGAATTACAGGTCCGGAACCAATACAGAACTTTTTGCGTTATGCCTATAATAACTGGAACAATCCCCAATTAAGCCATGTTATCCTTTTGGGAGAAGGAACGGATGATAATCGCGATAACAGTCCTTCCCGAATATATAATCTCATTCCGGTTAAGAAGACCTGGACTTATAAACATGGCGCTACTGCAAGTGACACCTGGTATGGTTGTATTGTGGGAACTGATATTATACCCGATATTTCCGTTGCCCGAATAAGCGTCTGGAAAGAACAGCAAATTTTGGATTATGCTGCCAAAGCAATTGCCTATCGCAACAATCCACAAACCTCACGCCTTTGGAACAGTCACTTAACTTTCTCCTCCGGAGGGAAAATAACCGACAACAACGATCAGTTTGCTCAACAATCGGAACGCATCATCCGCAAGACCATTCCTAAGGAATATAGAGTAACAAGGGTATATACTTCTACGCAAACAGTCGGCTCGGATTACTTTGGTGGAACTTTTAACCTGAAGGATGCCATCAATTCCGGTACTCAATATGTTCAATTTATGGGTCACGGTGGCGGTAGAATTTGGGCGGATTATAATCTCTTCAATTTCAATGATGTAGCAACTCTGAATAATCAGGTTTATCCTGTTGTTCTATCTCTTGCCTGTTATGCTTCAGCTTTTGATACCAACGGAATGGCTTCAATCAGTGAGGCATTGGTTCTCCAACCTAATAAAGGAGCTATTGGAACTGCCGGTTTTACCGGTCTGGGTTATTTAGACCATGATGAGACCTGGGGTTTGGCATATTGTGAAGCATTGTTTGACCATAATTTTGCCAATATCGGCATAGCTAATATCTTTGCTCTGGCACGCTTTTACACTACAACCTATTCACCTGCAGCGATGTATGCTCTTATTAACGGTTTTGCGTATCTGGGCGATCCTTTAATCAAACTGAAAAAGCCAATTAAGGATCTGCCTGTTTTCGCAGATAATTATGTGCTAAATCCGGGTGATACTTTAAAAGTGAATGCTACCTTTCCTTCGGGGACAAATGCAGGCCGTTTGTTTATTATGAAAGATAACGGCAAGATTGTTAATGTTCCTTACGATTTACCGGTATTGCCAAACGGGAATTGGTCAGCTACTTATGTTAATACAAATCATTCGGAAAATAACTATACCCGCAAAATTATGGTAGCCGGTTATTCTTCTACAGATGAGTATGTAGGGCTTTCTCAATATAGTGTTGGCAGGCCTAATGTTATGCATCATCATCTTACTCCTGCAGAACCTGCCTGGTCGGATTCGGTTTTATTTACTGCCAGGGTCTTCAGTCCATTGCCGGTTACAAATATTATCTGTAAAGTTAGAACGGATAGTGTATCAACTCAGGGAACCTGGATAGATATCCCGATGCAAAGGTCAGATGCAGATAGCACTGTATATATTACTACCCAATATTTGGGTAAATATCCTACCGGTAAAGAGATATTCTTCAAGTATGTTATGGATACGGAAGCAAGTATTTCGGAAAGTTTCCTGGAAAGTTACATCGTCCGCGGTCCCGATTTGGTTTTGAAAGATATTAAGCTGGAACAAGAGGGAAATTCTCTGGTCTTGAAAGTTTTGGGAACAAATATCGGTAACGCTGCTTCTATAACTACGGATTTAAAATTATACACCGGAACAACTGCAAGTAACCTTACGCTGTTTTCAACTAAGGATTATTTGCCTTTGGAGGTTGGAACACAAAGGTGGGATAGCATTTCTCTCACCGGTTTGCCCAATGCCAATCTGTTTCTGGAAGCAAGAGTTAATACTACGAACGCTTTTCCTGAATGGCAGTTCTTTATTAATACTAATAACTATATCCGTTTGCAGGTTCCAATGAACTATTTTCTGGTAGATAGCTCGGGAGCCATACTGAACAGTATAGATAATAACCTTAATTGTCAAATTCCTTCAGGGCTGGTACCTCCAGGGAAACAAATACTTTTTGCCCTAAATACATTAGAGGCATTACCTCCTCTCAATCAGCCCGATGTCCAAAATATTTTGCTGAATGCTCCTGATGGATTTAGCGGAAATCAATATTCCATTCCTTATGAGATTGTAGCTTTAGGAACTGAAGTTACGGATTCTCTGGGAGTTCTAAACGGAAATAATAAACTCACTCTTACTTTTAACTATAGTGCTTCCGATTCTCTCACTCAGGCACAGGAAGGGGGTGAGAACTATAAAATCTATCGCTATAATTCGGAGTTTAAAAAATGGATTTTAATGGGCGGTAGTATAGAGCAAGATCAAAATAAAGTCCATTATGAAGTTAACCGCACGGGGATCTACAGTATTTTCCGTGATACAGATTATACACCTCCAACCATAGATGTTAATGTAGAAGACCAGGAATTTACTGTAGGTGGCTATATTGCCGGCAATGGAGTTATCTCTCTTTTGCTTTCTGATGCTAACGGGATTGATGTGATTGATAAAACTGTGTCCTTGTATATGGATGGTATCTCTATTCCGAAAGAGGATTATGTAATCTCCATCAATCAGGAAAATATCAATCGCATTCCGATTAAATATCAATTGTCTTTAGGACGCGGAATTCACGAATTAAAAGTGAGATGCAGCGATTTGAACGGTTTTCCTGCTTCCCGCGATATTCAATTTACCGTTAATGACAAGTTTGATGTGATACACCTGGCAAATTATCCGAATCCTGTTTTGGGAGCCGGAGGCGAAGGTGCAGCCACTAATCCTATCAACGAAGGTAGAACCCGTTTCACTTATGTCCTCACAGACGGAGCTGATGAAGTTACTATTAAGGTTTATACAATCAGCGGACGCCTGGTTAAAACCTTTAAAAATCTTCCCGTAGGGGTGGGTTATCATGAATATCCCCGCACAGTGTATGGCTGGGATTGCAAAGACGATCGTGGTTTCACACTGGCAAACGGGGTTTACTTTTATCGGATTATTGCCAAAAGAGGCAATAAAACCATTGAAAAAACCCAAAAAATGGCTATTCTGAATTAGGGAGAATACGATGAAAAAGATATATATCCTCTTCACACTTACCCTGATTTGCTTAACTCCGCTTTTTGCTGGACGTTATGCAGGCGATTTTATGATGATTGGTTCGGGAGTGCGCGCCTTAGGAATGGGCGGAGCTTTCAGTTCTATTGCCGATGATGGTTCTGCCATTTACTGGAATCCTGGGGGTCTCAGTTTCATTACTGATTCCGAGGTCTCTGCTATGCACTGCTTCCTCTATAATAATCTTGCGTCCTACGACTTTGTAACCTATGCCCAGCCCTTACCTAATGATGTAACTATCTGTTTGAATGTTACCCGTTTAACGGTAAGCGATATTCCCCATTTTGATGAAAAGTATCTCATCGGCACTAATGTAGATCAACGGATAAATAATAGCTTGTATCACTTACCCGGAGTTCCCGATAGTAAATTCTCCAGCTATGATGATCTCTATCAATTTGCCTTCTCCAAGAAGATACACTATGATGCCAATATGGGCTGGATGTTCTTTGCTGTTCCTTTTGATTTTGGGTTTGGGGGAACGGTTAAACTTATTAAACGGTCTATTTGGGATAGAACCGGAACCGGAACCGGCTTGGATATGGGTTTCAAAGTGAAGACCGATCTGGCTGTGATTTTTGACCAGGAAGACCTGGGCAATTTCAATTTCGGAATCACTTTTCAAGACATTGGAGGCACCGATATTACATGGGATACCCCCAGTAAGATTACAGACGAAGTCCTGTTCAATACAAAAACCGGTATGTCGGTTGTGCAACCTTTGCCCAAATTGAAGTCCGTTGCTACCTTGGCTTATGATTATGATTATATTTATGATGGAACCTCTCATCTTGGGCTGGATTGGGAATACGACAAAAAGGGCAGTTTGCGATTGGGCTATTATGATAATAATTTTAGTGCGGGTGCCACTGTAAAATTATATGGCGTGATGCTTGATTATGCTCTCATCACTAATCCTATCGGAATAAGCAACCGGTTAGGATTAAGGGTTAGATTTTAAGGAGTTTATAAATGAAAAAGATATCCTTCTTAGCCGCCCTCATTATGCTGGTATTACTATGTTCCTGTGCAGGAAATGATTCTCCCGAAAAGGATAAGATTCCTCCCACAACTCCCAAACTGATACCTCATCTTGGAGATACAGGGGACGATCCAATTACCATAGATGGCGCTCTTGTTAATCTGAACGACGATAATAATGGTATTGATGCTGTTTCGGACGGCAATTGGATAAAAGTTCCCTGGGAAAAATTCGTGGATAATGACTTAAGCCATGTAAAGGTCTTTCGCTATACAGAATCCAATCCTGAACCCAATTTAATCGCTACTGTTCCTGCTGCGGATAATTATTATCTGGATCAAAGCTCCCTGGTGGAAAGGCAGTGGTATTATTATTATGTTGAACTCTACGATGCCAGTGGTAATTTCAGTGTTTCGGATACTGTATCTTATGCTATTTTAGCTAAAAGTATTCTTACTTCTCCGGCAGATGGAGAATATGTTGATCCTACAGAATTGAGTTTATGTTGGGAAAGAGGTGATAGCCAAACCAATAAATTCAAAGTTCTGCTTTGGGATAATGAAACCGGAAATTTGGTCTTTGATTACGATTATTATTATACCCCTAATGTAGAGCCGTCTCCACCACCGGAATTTCCTTTCCCTGTTCTAACTCCTGCTCCTGTAAACGGACAGGTTTACCGGTGGCGGATAGATGCTTTTGATCTGGATTCGGAACATAATTTGGAAATGGGTTCCGAATCCTTGGAAAGAACTTTAATAATACACTATAACTGATTAGTCAGAATAAAGGGACAGCATCTTTAGCAGTATAAAGATAATGCAGTTACAGAAAAATCTTGACTTGAACAGCCAAGTTTAGAATGTTACGCAAAATAAAAAGAGAGGATATTGTGAAGAAAACACTGTTAGTGCTAATACTTGCCAGTGTTGCACTGGTTTTGTTCAGCCAGCAGACGATTAACTTTACCCCGTCTTCAAACATATCGGCTTATTCTTATGAAGGAATCCGCAGCGGGGTGGAAAAGCTGAAGATGAATAATTATATCTTAGGACAGGTTTATAAACCCGGCTTATATACTGTCCCTGACGATACTGATTTCTTAACCCTGCTTTCGTTAGCCGGGGGACCCAGAGAAGATGCCAAACTTTCTAAAATTAGAATTGTCCGTCCTTCGTCCGAAGGTGAAAAAGTTATTTGGGTAAATTTCAAAAAGTATCTGGAAACCGGTGATCCTACCCTCATTCCAGAATTAAAACCAGGTGACACAATTATTGTATCGGGAACTATCTTCTATGCTATATCCAAAGTAGCCAGTTTCCTCTCTGATATAACTATTGCCCTGGGTGTATATAACATAGTAACTGGCTTTTAAGAGGGAGAGTTTCAATGCTGGAAAATGAAAATAATCAAGTGCCCGTGCAAGAGGAAATAAGATTATCAGATTATTTTAGAATAATTTTGCAATACCGCTATCTCATAATTCTGATTTTTTTGCTGGTTTTAGTTGGGACTGTCTATTACACTGCTCGGTTACCTAAAATATATTCCACCTCTGCTAGAATCCTGCTGGAAGATGCCAATAAACAAAGTGATCTGATGTTCCTTTCTACCGGCGGTTTAGGCAAAAACACCTTAGATAACCAGATAGAACTTATTCGCAGTAAACCCATAATGAACCTTGCTTGGGAAATTATGAAAAAATATCCTGATTGGGATACTTTTCCTGCCAGCCAGGCAGCTGATCCTGCTTCTACTTTGGGGAGGATGAAAGTAGAATCCAAAAGAGAAACGGATATTCTTACTATTAGCTTTGAATCTACCAATCCTACTGAAGCAATGGCAGCTGTAAATTCTATCGCTGAAGCAATTCAACAACAAAATACCCAATATGCCCGTTTGGAATTTACTACTATCCGTGAATTTCTGGAAACTCAGCTGGATGCCATTTCCCGTCGGTTACAAAGCTCTGAAAATGACTTGCGGGAATTTAAGAATCTGAATAAGCTTACTCAATTAACGGAAGAAACAACAAAGCTGATTGAACAGGCATCGGATGTAGAAGCCAAATATGAAGAAGCATTAACCGATCAAGCAGTAAAAGCCAAGTCATTAGATTTGCTGAACCGCCAGTTACAGGAACAGGATTCTCTGCTGGTGAATGTTGATAATATTATTAAGACACCTTATATCAATGAACTGCGCAAGCAAATTGTAGATACTCAATCCCTAATCACCAAACTGGTTACGAAGAATGAATATCCCTTGGATCATCCTCAAATTCAGCTTCTCTATCGGGAAATTGAAAATGCCAAGGAGAAATTAGACCAGGAAATTAGGAAACTGGTAAATTTATCGGTAACTGACGATCCTCTTTCCACAAGAAGTAATCTTTTAACCAGCATAGTTCAGGCAAATATAGACCTGGAAATGGCAAGAGCCAAAGTTGACGGCTTGGAACAAACCAAAGAAATGTATAATCAGCGCTTGATTGCCATTCCCAATACGGAACTGGAATTGGCAAGATTAACCCGAAACCTGATGCTGGATGAAAAAATCCATAGTATGATGATGGAGAAATATGAAGATGCTAAAATTGCTGAACAGGCAAAGATTGGAAATATCCGCATCATTGACTATGCAGAACGTCCTACTGTTCCCATTAAACCTCGTGTTTCTATGAATATTCTGGTTGGTGTAATTATCGGTCTGGGTTTAGGAATTGGAACTGTCTTTTTGGTGCATTCTCTGGATACGAAATTGCGCACTCTGGAAGATATGGAAAATTATGTGCGTTTACCTATTACCGGGACTATTCCTGTTATTCATGAACTCGAATCCAAATTGCAGGAATTCAATGAAATGATTAACACTGCAACAGGAGAAAATCGTGAACAGCTAACTCGCTCTATGCACTTTGTAATGATGCAGCTGGTTTCTCATTATGCTCCTAAATCTCCCACTGCTGAAGCATACAGAACTTTGCGCACCAATATCTTAGCCCATAAAGGAGAAGGTAGCGTTGCTATCCTGGTCACCTCTTCGGGACCCAAAGAAGGAAAATCCACCTCAATTTCTAACTTAGCTGTTGCTTTTTCGCAGATGAATAGTAAGGTTGTTTTGCTTGATATGGACTTACGCCGTCCTACTTTACATAGTAAATTTGATTTGGAAAAGGAAAATGGCACCAGCGATTATCTGATTGATCCTGAAGTTGCCATTGATCAAGTTATTAAACCAACCGGTATTCCTAATTTGGATGTTATTACCAGTGGCTTTATTCCCCCCAATCCTTCAGAGTTAATTGCCTCTCCAAGAACTGATGCCTTGCTGGAAGAGCTAAAATCCCGTTACGACTTTGTGCTGGTGGATTCTCCACCGTTAATTGCCGTTACAGATGCTCTTATTTTAACCAAAAAAGTTGATATGACTTATCTTGTTGTCCGCTGTGGTTTTACTGATAAAGGCATCATCAAGCGCACCAAAGAATTGATGGAAAATGTGCAAGGCAGAATAGACGGTATCATTGTGAATGGTATCTATGTGCAGAAGTATTATAGTAAACAGAATTATTATTACTATTACTACTATTACTATTACTATTACGGTGAAGAAGTACCCCAAAAGCAAAAGAGGAATGTTAACCGCTTCCTGCGCAAAAATAAATCTATTTCTTGAGCTTACTGGTAAGCTCCCTAATAACTATCATCAGGTCAATACTGTTCTCTGCAGTATTGACCTGTTTGATATGTTAAGCTATGAGCTCATAGAATCCCCCGAAATAATTCTATCTTGCAATATCCCTTCCCTTGTTGCAACATCCAATCTTGTCTATCGGGTTGCTGCCTATTTAAAAGAATGTTTTGCTGTCTCTGAAGGTATTAAGATTCACATTGATAAGCAGATACCGGTTGCAGCCGGCTTAGGTGGAGGCAGCAGTAATGCAGCCAATTGTATTTTGGCTTTGAATGAACTCTGGCAGCTAAATCTTTCCCGGCTGGAAATGCACGCAATTGCCTCTCTTTTTGGCAGTGATGTAAATTTCTTTCTGGAAGGTGGAACAGCGAAAGGGGATAACAGAGGAGAAGTGATAACCCCACTTCCTTTTATCTTTCTCAATAATATCTTATTGGTGAATCCCGGTTTAGCAATCTCAAGTGCTGAAGCTTATAAATTTGCCTCAGTTCCCTCAAAGCAGGAGCAGCGTATATTTGATCCTGCTAACCTGTTTAGCTCCTGTTTTAACCGTTTGGAAAAAGGGATCAGAAATGTCTATCCTGTAATTGATGAAATTATTAGGACAATTGGCAGTTTCGGAGCTAAAGCAGCTATGATGAGTGGTAGCGGCTCAACTTGTTTTGGAATATTTGATAGTGAAACTGATTTGCAAGCTTGCCGGCAATATTTTAACCAAAAGGGTTTCTGGACTTATCCTGCCAAAACAATTAATAGCTCTCACAGATAAATATCAGCTACTAAGGACACCGAAACCACTGAAAAGCTTTCCTCACAGATTTATAATTCTCAGTCCTCTGTTCCTATTTTTTCATTCCTTCCACCGATAAGGGTTTGGGTAACGGAAAACTCCTGCCCGCAAAAAACAAGCTGAGAAATTCCCTCTTCATTAAAAGAGTGATTTTCGGGGGTGCTTAAAAAGACAATATCTGCTTCTTTTCCTGTTTCTATGGAACCGATTTTACTCTCCAAACCAAGCAGTTTAGCACTACCCAAAGTTATATGGTATAGCGCCTTAGCTGGTAAAACAGGGTAACTGCTTTGACGGTAATTCATCATCTTGGTATGATAGAGCATATTCAAAGAAGTTCCTGCCCCTACATCGCTTCCCAAGCCATAATCAATTCTTGCTTCTTCAATTTTGGATAAAGGAAATTCTCCGCTTTTCAGGAAAAAATTGGAATCGGGGCAATGCGCTATCTTGCATTTATTTGCAGCCAGCATCCGAATTTCCTTATCGCTTAGATGAAGGCAATGGGCAAAAATACTTTTTTCTGTCAGCAACCCTGCTTCTTGATATACTTCCGTATAATCCTGCACTCCGAATAGTTCTTGCACCAGTTTTATTTCATCTTTGTTTTCCGCCAGGTGGGTTTGAATCCAGGCATTATGTTCAACGGCATATTTGGCAACCTCTTGCATCAATTTCAGAGAACAGGTAGGAGCAAAGCGGGGAGTAAAGATATAATCCAGTTTAGTATTTTTTCCGTGCCATTTCTCGTAAAGCAAGATGCTGTCCTCCAGTGCCTTATTGCTATCCTGTTGAAGAGCTGAAGGACAGTTTCTATCCATCAAGGTCATTCCGATTAAAGCCCTAATTCCTATTTCTTCGGCAATGTTAAAAGCTGCATCACAAGCAGCAAAATATGGTGCCGTATAAATAACGGCAGTAGTGGTTCCCGCTTTCAGCATTGAGGCAAAGAACTCTCTGCTTATTTTTTTTGCGTATTCAACATTTTGCGAGCGTTCTTCTTCCGGAAAAACAAATTTATTCAGCCAGGGCAGTAACGCCGGTTCATAAAATCCCCGAATGCGGTATTGGCTTAAATGGGTATGTAAATCTATAAAACCGGGCAAAGCGTATTCAGCGCTGCGGTCTTCATCAATTTTATCCCGAAATTCTTTTTTAGGCGTTATCGCTGCTATTTTGCCTTCTGCGATGCTGATTACCCGTTCGGGCAAAAATTCTATCTTTTCACTAAAGACAGGGTTAACAATGTTACAAAGGATGTCTATCATTGGTCAATTTTCCTGATTTGGATTACTTTAGCTTTACCTATACCAAAATGCAGTTCGGGTGCATTCTGCGAGCCCGTTCCTTTAGCACTGCAAAGCTCTCTCATCAAGATCTGTTCTTTATGTAAAGGTCTTTTAACAGTTACTTCCACTCTCGTTCCAAAAGCAGGACTATTAGGCACCTTGGCAAAATTATCCGGTTTAGTTTCCAATAAAACAAGCTCATTTTTCCAGTAGGGCTTAATAACAATCCCCTTATTTTTCGTTGGCGTTTTATTCTGTAAAATCTTAGCTCCGGTTCCACTACCAACTACAAGGTCTTGTAAGCCATCCCTGTTCAAATCGGCACAGGCATTACCCCATCCGTTATAAATTCTGGCACCGGCAAGCCAGGTGATATCTTCAAAAGTTCCATCGCCTTTGTTATGATACAAATAACTGCGTTCATTTTCATAAACGGAAGTGATGAATAAATCCAGATAGCCGTCATTATCCGCATCAAAAAATAGCGGGTCACTGTGCAGCTCATCATATTGTATTCCAGCTTGTTTGGTTACATCGGTAAACTGCCAATAGTAAATGGTATCGTTTTCCACTACTCTATAGGTTAAACCGTCATTCCTAAGCAGCATACTGATATCGGAAATATCCATATAGCGCGGATGAGCCAGATTCGCTACAAATAAATCCAAATCACCGTCATTATCATAATCACCCCAGTCGGCTCCAATGCTATGACCATAATAGCCATTTTTATAAGTTCCGGCTAAGCCGTAGAGAGCAGCTACATCCACAAACAAAGAATCCTTCTGTTTCCAGCAGAAATTCCGGCTTAAACGGTAATTAGTAACATAAATTTCCTGCTTACCGTCATTATCAAAATCAGCGGGAGCAACTCCCCTTCCAGGTAAACCGGGATTATCAGTATAATAGGGTTCGCGAAAGCCATAGTCCTTACTTTTATCGGTAAAATAGCCATCCTTGTTTTCCCAGAAAAAATCGGGAAAGCCACTGCGTTTTTGCCAGATTTCATAATTTGCTGCATAAAGAGAAGGATAACCGTTATTTGCAAGATCAATCCAGGCAACAGCTTCCGTAGGATAAGTATCCTCAATATCCCCGGCTCGCTCATTCACATTTATAAACTTTATATTATCATTATTTTTCAGCAGCTGGTCGCCTCTTCCCTGTGAGGAATGGCTGTAGGAAACAAAATCCAGTAAGCCGTCTTTATTGAAATCGGCAAATATACCTCCATTGCTATTCAAATCAGCTAAGCCGGCGCTGTCTGAAACCTCGGTAAACTGCAATCCGTTTTCGTTTTTATAAAGGTATTTGCCGTTGAACAATATGTCATTTAACCCATCAGCATTGTAGTCCGCTATAGCGACGCGCGAATAGCTTTCACCTTTAAGCCCGGCATTATAACTGATATCGGTAAAACAAATTCCCTTATAATCAGCTATTTTTTGCATCCATTTTAGCGGTTCTTCTTTAATCTTTAAAGTGGTATGTAATTTTGCCATCAATGCCATTGCATCTACATCATATCTATTGCGAGGTGAACCTGCTATCAAACACTGGGTAAGATATTTTGCAGCTCTTTTTTGATCAGCTTTTTTTCCTGTTAAAAGCACTGTTTTAGCCATCCAGAAATTAGTTTCCGCTTGTTCTCCCCGATTATTGTTGCTGAAAGTAACCGTAGATAATAGGGCAAGTAGTTCTCTTTGCTGTTTCAGATTATTTTTCGGCAGCACGAGGATATCCAATTCATCACCGTAAAATTTGTAGGGTTCAACTAATTTGTAATAATACAGCTTTGCCTGTTGAAGGCGGACTCTTGCCTGCCAATCGCCAACGCTATAAAGATCGTAGAGCAGCGTTTGTTCTTTTGGAGAATATGCCAACTCCAAATATTGTTCTGCCAGCTCCAAAAGGTCTTCTTTTCCGCTAAAGTCCTTTCGGAAGGTTGGGGAAAGCAAAAAGAGGGAAGCAATATAAGCTGAAACCGGGTCTAAATTATCCACGGAAGGTAATGCTTGAATCATTCCCGTCCAATTTTTACGGTTGGCAAGGTTATAGAGCTTATAATACAAAGCAATCGGGCGATATTGGGATTTGGGATATCTGGTTTCAAATTCATTCAACAGCGCTAAAGCCAAAGAATCACTGCGTTCAATGCTTATGTCATCCACCAGGTCCTTAGCCATTGCTTCCACGATTGTGTTGTATTTTGCAGCAGAAGCAATTTTGGCATATAGCTCTTCTTCGCTGCATCTTTTTGTGTAGTATAACCAAACCGACCGATCCAGGGAATCGGTGATTGCTTCAGTGATAGTGCTAAAATCAGCATAGAAGCTTACCGAATCTACCTCTTCCGTTTCAGATAGCAAAAGCCACTGCAAAGCATCTTCCAAAGAATGAAAGTCAGTTGCCAAATGTTTATGGCATTCTTTTGCCAAATCCTTTCTATCGGCTCTATGTGCATAGTCCAGAACTGTTTTCAGGTCTTCCATACTGCCTTGGTTAACTTTTGCCTGGATGTTTTCTTCAAATTTGGAAAGTAGCTGAAATTGTTCCTTATCGCAAAGAAAGCGAATTTCATCATTGCTAATAGCATAGCAGCTGCATAGAAGCAAGAGTAGGAGAGCTAAGTTTAAATATTTCATTGTTATTCCCGTAATTGTTCAATTAATTGCTGAATGTCTTCTTTAGTAAAATTATAGGTCTTATTACAATAGAGGCAGACGGGTTGAATGCCGTCTTTTAGTGATTCCAATTCCTCTTTTCCCAAAAGCAATAAAGCTCTGCTGAAAAGTTCGTAACTGCAATTACAGCGATAGGCAATTTCTCTTTCTTCATTTATTTGCCACTGAAGTTCCTTAAACACAAAGCGGGAGAGAATTTCGGTTATGGATAGCCCCATATCCATCAAATCGCTGATATTGGGTGTTTTTGCCAAATTGCTGTTTATTAAATCTGCTATCTTTTCATCTGCAAAAGGCAGCTGTTGAATAATAAAACCACCGGCAGCACGCACTTTTGCCTCTTTATCTATCAATACACCCAAATTTACTGCAGTGGGGATCTGTTCCGATTGTTGATAGTAATAGACAAGGTCTTCTGCAATTTCTCCGCTAATTAACTCTATAGTGCTAAGATAAGACCTGCTGCCTTTTTTATCCCTGCTAATAGTTAACGATCCTTTTCCCAATGCCTTGCCCACTTTGAAGTTATCTTCTTTTTGTTCATAAAACAAGCGAGGATTTTTAACATAGCCGCGCAGAAAGCCATTTTGGCTGCAGATTACGATTGCACCTTGTAAATCTCCCTCACTATCAATTCTCATAGTCACTTCGCTTTCTTCATCTTTCAAATCCCAGGATAGCATTGCCGTTGCCGAAATCATTCTGCCTAAAAGCAAAGTGGCAAGAGGAGAAAGGTCATGCAGATCACGCGCCGTTTGCACACAATTACTACTTTCCACAGCAAACACCCGAAAGTTGTTATTCTGCACTGAGCCGCGATATATCATATCCTTATTCATCCATCCAATCCTTATTGATAACTGTTTCGGGGTAATAGTGCTGTAAAATATTGTTATAATCCATCCCTTCTCTTGCCTTTCGGAGAGCTCCTACCTGACACATTCCAGCTCCATGACCTGCCCCTCTACCCTTGATATTAATTGTTGCCTTAGGGTGAATAGTAACCGTTGTGTTGTTTGCAGAATAAGAACCCTCTATATAAAAAAACGAGGATAGAAGGTTACCGAAGACCTGCCGAATTTGATATTCACTATTTAGGGTGATTGTATTATTGCCGTTAAGCTTCATTTCGGTTATGCGTCCCGAATTTCCTCTCTGGATTATTTCAATGCTGTTAATGTAATCCAGCCCGGCATTTTTAGCTAATTGTTTAGCTGAAATTGATTTATGCCAGGAAAGCGCACCGCGTTCCCAGGAACTCATATCTTCCTCAGCAAGATCTTTATCAATCCACTTACGCGCATCACTTTCCTTGCTTAAATCATAGTTTTGCACTTCTTTAAGGCAGTTAACTCCTTTTAAATAATCCACCGGCTTTCCTTTCCAGATAATATCGGCTGCTTCTGTTTTTCCGCCACAGCAACTATGATAGGTAGCATCAGCAATATTTCCGTTATATAATAAGACCTCAGATGCACTGTTGCGAACCGCTTGCAGTATCTGTTCATTTTGTAAATACTTGCCTTTATACACCTGGCAGTGAGTTGTCCTACACAGATCGCAGCCATCTGCTTTGTGTTTATTATTCAGTAACAAAGCGAGGGCATGTGTTCTGGCTGCAACTGCCTGTGCCTTAAGGGCTTCTCCGGGTGCATTATTACCAATTTCGTTTTGGATTACTCCGGCAAGATAATCCTCCAAAGGCAGAAAGTGATTCAAAACAATATTTTTCTGCACGGTTTTCAGAACAAAATCACCGCTATAGGCATAGTCATCTTCCTGCAGATAGATATCCGCAGAGGAATGAATTTTTACAGGAGTTTCCAGATAGCAGATATTTCCGTTTTCATCCTGAATCCGAATTGTGGAATTTAACATCGGGATTTCTTTAATTTTTTTGGCGGGGATATTATGTTTTTGCGCATATTGCAATGCTTCTTCTTCGGTTGTAAAACTTTCCGGCAGAAAGTGCTGCAGTTCTTTCTTAATTTTCAAGCGGGAGTTCTCCCACACAAAAAAATCCCGAACTACTTCTTTAGGGTTATCAGTGGTTTCCGTCACTATTTCCGTATAGTCCAAAATTGCATAGTGCACAAGGGTCTCGGGATTCCGGATGCTAATCGTGATGGACGAATTAAAACTATGCGAAATAAGACCATCCGTTTCGCTAACCGTTATCTGTGTATTATTTGTTTTAGGAGTGATAGTTACGGTGGGTTCGCTTACCAGATTTATTTCCAGATACAGCTCTCCGTCTATAAATTGAGCGCCTGCCAGCAAACCAGTGCCAAGCAAAAGCATAAGTAAAAGGAAAAGATGTTTCATTTTTTTATGTTGATTTACTGCACAACGGCTCCGGGAATTCCTTCTCCATCCGGAACTAATACCCTTAATTTGCCATTTACTTTGGCAGCTAAAATCATTCCTTGGGATTCTATGCCCCTAATTTTTCGGGGCATCAGGTTTACCAGCATTAAAACCGTTTTACCGATAAGTTTTTGGGGTTCATAATCAACAGCAATTCCGGCCACCAGTTCCCGTTTTTCACTTCCTATATCTACCTCTAATTTCAGCAGTTTATCAGTATTTGCAATGCGTTCTGCTGCAAGCACTTTTGCTAAACGCAAATCCAGCTTGGCAAAGTCCTCATAGCTGATTAATTCTTTCAGCGGTTCAACATTGCCAGGGTTAAATTCTGCTCTTTCACCATCCGGATTTCTTTTCTGCGAATGCAGTTTAGCTAACTGTGCCTCAATTTCCTTATCTTCAATTTTCCGGAAAAGGGGCTTAGTATCCTGTAGTGAAATATCTTCCGTCAGTTTATATGCTTCCTGGAAATTAAAGTTTTCCGGCAAACCCATCATTTGTCTTAAGCGCAGCATTGATTTGGGCAGAATGGGGAAGAAGGCAACAGAGATTTTTGCCAGCAGATTGGTAGAAACATATAAAGTTTCATTCACTGCTTCTCTATTTTCCTTAATCTGTGCCCAGGGTTTGTTTTCATCAAAAAAGCGGTTGCCCAGGCGAGCTATATCCAAAATTAAACGAGTATTTTTCTTCACCTGATAATCCGCATAACTTTCCTCAATCTCTTTTAAGATATTATCCGCTTCGACAATTACTTTTTGGGAGGCAGCGTTTAAGGCACAGTTAGTTATTTTACCTCCGAAATTCTTATTCGCAAAGGCAAAAACTCTGTTGGCAAGGTTACCCAAAGTATTATTCAAATCACCGTTTATTTTATTTTGGAAATCCTGGAAACTGAAATCAGAATCCTGCCTTTCGGGAGCGTTAACTGCAAGATAGTAGCGCAGATATTCACCTTCAAAATCCTGCAAAAATTCATCTACCCAAATTGCCCAATTCCTGCTGGTGGAAATTTTTTCTCCTTCCAGGTTCATAAATTCATTGGCAGGTATATCATAAGGCAGGCAGTATTTGGTATCCTGTCCCATCAGCATAGCAGGCCAAATTAAGGAATGGAAAATGATGTTGTCTTTTCCGATAAAATGAATTAACCGCGTTTCAGGGTTCAACCAATAGTCCTTCCACTTTTCCGGTTGACCTGTTTTTTCTGCCCATTCAATGGTGGAAGATATATATCCGATGGGAGCATCAAACCAAACATAAAGAACTTTGCCTTGTGCTTCGGGAAGAGGAACAGGAACACCCCAAGCTAAATCTCTGGTTATGGATCGTTCCACTAAACCCTGTTCCAGCAAACCCAAAATGAAATTGCGTACATTTTCCTTCCAGTAGTCCTTAGTAGCAAGCCATTGCTTTAGCTCTTCCCGAAATCCATCCAGCTGCAAAAACCAGTGTTTTGTTTCTTTGATTACAGGAGTGGAACCGCAAAGTTTGCATTTTGGCTCTTTTAAGGTTGTTGTTTCATAAATCTGACCGCATTTATCACATTGATCTCCACGGGCACCACTTGCACCGCAACGGGGACAAATTCCTTCCACATATCTATCAGGAAGATAGCGTTTATCCTTGTCACAATAGAATTGCAGCGTGGTTTTGGGTTTTATATAGCCCTTATTGTATAATTGCAAAAAGAAATCAGCGGCAAGTTTATAGTGAGGTGGACGGGAAGTTCCGCTAAAATTATCAAATTCAATACCCACTCCGTCAAATGCTTCCTTAATGCTACGGTGATAATAAGATACTACTTCTTGAGGAGTAATTCCTTCTTTATCGGCAGTAATGGAAATCGGTGTGCCATGTTCATCCGTTCCACAAATATAGATCACATCTTCACCCTGTAAACGCAAGTAGCGAACAAATATATCAGCCGGCAAATAGGCACCGGCTAAATGTCCGATATGCAATTTTCCGTTGGCGTAAGGTAACGCACTGGTAACTATATATTTCATTGGCTGTCCTCAATATAAATTTTATGCAGGGTTTTTATTGCCGGGGTCAAATTCGGGCTGGGAAGCAAGAGTTCCACGCTTTGTTCATTATTAAAGCTCCTTAAGATCTGAAAATCTTTACAGTTTTCCAGCAGGGATGCTAAAAATGCCGGGTCGTTTCCTAAACCTAAACCAACCAAATTTACAAAAGCGAAATTATTATCCTTGTGAATAGGTTTTATACCCTTTTCCTGCAAAAAATAATCCACTTCCTTTTCGTATTTGTTTTCTATGAAAAATTCCCAAATCCCTTCGTTAATGAAGCTCTTGTAAATTTCATAAATCCACTGTTGCAGCATTCTTAGCACCTCGTCATTAACCGGTAAGATGTAACGCAGTAAAAAGTCCTTATGAGCAATAGCTGTCACTTTTCTCTCTTCCATTTCCTCCTCCTCACTTTTTTTCGGCAGGTTACGGGTTATCAACGAACCCGGAGCAAAAGTGAAAGAGGATTTCACTTCCACTTCCACACCATATTTAATAGCATATTCCACAGCCCGCGGATGTAAGACCTTAGAGCCATTATAACAAAGAGTTAACATCAGCTCAGGACTTATGTATTTCAGCAATTTCGGTTTTTCCACCAGCTTGGGATCAGCCGTATAAACACCATCCACATCAGTATAAATCTCACATTTATTTGCTTTTAAATAACAAGCTAAAGCTACAGCGGAAGTATCAGAACCCCCTCTTCCCAGAGTTGTAATTTCCTTACTTGTGCTCACACCTTGAAAACCTGCTACAATAACCACTTTGCCTTTAGCCAGTTCTTCCTGGATACGAAAAGCATTCACCTTCAAAATGCGCGCATTGCCATGCTTTTCATCAGTTATAATCCCACTCTGAGAACCGGTAAAAGAAATGGAAGGAATGCCTTCCTCCATCAAAGCTAACGACAATAAACTCATACTGATCCGTTCCCCCGCTGTCAATAACATATCCAGCTCTCGCCGCGAAGGATGGCTGGAAATTCCATAAGCCAAAGAAAAAAGCTCGTCCGTTGTTTTTGCCATCGCCGAAACAACTAAAACGAGTCCTTCCCCTTTGTGATATTCACCGGAGAGTTTATGTGCTATGTTGCGGATTAAATCAATGTTACCAACTGAAGTTCCGCCGAATTTTTTCACTATTATTGCCATATCTATCTTTTTTTCCTGCTTTGCTCTTGATGTCAAGAAAAAAAGATTTTTTTTGGGATTACCCGGGAAGATGCAGTGTTGCCGTTTGCTTTCTGCTCTCAACCCGCAGGTTAAAACCCTGTAGTGTAATATCGGAGTGTTGACCTCCCGGTTAATCATCTCTTACACTTTTTTCCCTTACCGAAAGGCAATCGGTGGTAGGTTTTGACTTACAATTTTCACCTGCCTTCAATGTAACCACACTCCACACTTTTAGTTCACTTACAACCGCTCTACAGCTGGTTTTCAGCTTGTTTTGACTTACAATTTTCACCTGCCTTCAATGTAACCACATCCCACAC